>JANXWT010000346.1 GCA_025351035.1 Opitutia bacterium
GGCTTGCTCGATCCGGAGATCACGATCCATCCGGCGAAGGGGCAGGTCGAACATTTGATTGGGGAAATCAAACTGGCGGTCGGACAGGGGCAGCGCGTGCTTGTGACGACGCTGACGAAGCGGCTCTCGGAGGACCTCACGAACTTCATGCGCGAGTCAAAGGTCCGCGTTGAATACCTGCACTCCGACATCGATGCTCTCGAACGCGTGGAAATCCTGCGCAACCTGCGGCAGGGAAACTTCGACGTGCTTATCGGCATCAACCTCCTCCGCGAAGGCCTCGACCTGCCCGAGGTCGCGCTCGTCGCCATCCTCGACGCCGACAAGGAAGGTTTCCTCCGCAGCGAAACGAGCCTGATGCAGACGGCCGGCCGGGCCGCGCGCCACGAGCGCGGCCGTGTGATTTTCTATGCCGATGTGATCACCAATTCCATTCAGCGCACGGTCGATGAGGTGAAACGCCGCCGGGAGAAGCAGCTGGTCCACAATCAGGCCCACGGCATCACGCCGCGCAGCGTGAGCCGCTTGGCGCAGGCCAGCCTGCATGTTTATGACGGATCAGGCCGCGACCAAAATGCCGCCGTGGCCGAGGCCGGGCCTGATGACGTTCTCGCGGTCATTGCCGAGTTAGAGGACGAGATGCAGGCCGCCGCCAACAAACTGGAATTTGAGCGGGCGGCGCTGCTGCGCGACCAGATCAACACGTTGAAAGCAGTTGGGGCGAATTCGCTCTCGCCGAATCCCAAGGGGAATCCGGCAGACAAAAGACTCCGCCGCAGCTACCGGACTCCCTGAGGAGAATAGCCGTCCGGAATCAATTTTCACCCGGTTGCTTGGGCTGGTTTTTGGGCTGCTGAATCTTTGTCAGCAGGTGTTGCGCCTGGTCGGTTTCGCTTGCGGAAGCTTGCAACTGGTCTTTCCGGACTCTTACCGGGATATTGCTGCCGGTCGGCGTGTAGTAGACATACTCTTCTTTTTCTTTGGACTGAGCCCCTGCCGTCTGGGCGTTTTGGCTGGCGCAACCAGAAAGCAAGATGCAACTCAGAGGGAGCAGGATTATTAAGTGACGAGAGCACATGAGGCGTTGTTGGCTCGACATGACAGGAACCACAAACACCCAGCGTCAAACGGTCAGCAAACTGCGGCGAACCGATGAAAACGCGCGAGAAGATCAAAGCCCGTAATTAGTCAGACCTCGTCATTGGAACTGCGGCACTCGTTCATCACGCGCAGCCAGATCTCCCGCAGGTCGAATAACCGCGGCTGGGCAAAATCGCGAAAGGCCGTGAGCCCGGGCGCCGCCGCTGTCTCGGGTTCGTTGATGCGCGCGAGACTCGTGTTCAATTCGCGCAAGGCGCGTTTGAAAAAGCACAGAGCCAAGGTGTAGTCGCCCATTTCGAGCGATTGAATGGCGTGGAATGCCTGTTCGTTTCCGCGATAAAGCGACGTTTGGATGGCGGGCGGCACCGGCGGCAGCTGCGCCGCCGTGCGTTCCCACTCGGCGAACAGACTGGCATACAGTGCCCGTGTGGCCACGAACACGGGATTGCGGTGCAGCGTGTAGGGTTCCCAGTCTTCGTCAAAGGTCTCCTCGGCATCGTCCGCTCCGTCGCCGGTCGCGGCCTCGTTGATTTCCCAACCCATCCGCCGGGCGGCTTCGTCGATCCGGTCGGTCGAGCCGGCGAGCTGGTCGTAGTGCTTCAGGTATAGGCGCACGGCCTCTTCCTGCTCGGTCAGATAAAGTTCCCAATCAGCCTCGGTCCACGAAAGCTCACCGCGTTCATCCCAGTCGTTTTCAAACAAACCGTCGGAATCTTGATTGGTCATGTGGAAGAAGTTGCCCGGGGCACTGGACACGGACTGTGCGCACCGGGCCCTCGCTGGCAAACAGAATTGCTGGCCGGAACGACCCGCATGTTGGTGTTGAAACGCGCGGAGCGCGCCGCTCTTATGCCGTCATGCCGGCAGTGCATCACGAAACGGTTTATTTCAACGGGCGGGTGCAGGGCGTGGGTTTTCGTTACCAGACACTGCAGGTCGCCAAGGAATTCGAAGTGTCCGGCTTCGTGCAGAATCTCGACGACGGCCGGGTGCAACTGGAGGCCGAAGGCTCCGCGCCCGAGATCGGGGCCTTTGTCGCGGCGGTCGAAGAACGGCTGACGGGTTACATTCACCGGACCGAACGTCACGGTTCAATTCGCGCCGCACAGTATCGCGGCTTCGCCATTCGATGACGCCTTTGACCGCTTCCGGTCCCGCAGTGGAGTTCGCGAGTGTGACCAAGGAGTTTCGCTCGGACTGGTGGCAGACGCCGGTGCGCGCTTTGGCGGCACTGAATCTGCAGGTGCCGGTCGGTCAGATTTTCGGCCTCATTGGTCCCAACGGCTCCGGCAAGAGCACGGCATTAAAGCTGATCGCCGGTCTGTTGCGCCCCACCGCGGGCTCGTGCCGTGTGTGTGGCCACGCGGCCGGCAGCACCGAGGCGCGCCCGCGGATCGGTTTTCTGCCCGAGGCACCGCAATTCCCGCGGTTCCTCACGGCGCGCGAGTCTCTCCATTATTGCGGAGGGCTCAGTGGTCTTCGCGGTGCTTCTCTTGCCCTCCGAACGGATGATGTGCTCGCGTGGGTCGGCCTGACGAGCGCGGCTGATCGCGAGGCGGGCACTTACTCGAAAGGCATGGCGCAGCGGCTCGGGCTGGCACAGGCGATCTTGCACGATCCTGCGGTCGTGTTGCTCGATGAACCGGCTTCCGGCCTCGATCCCGTCGGTGTGCGGGATCTCACGCGACTGCTCTTCCGGTTGGAGCAGACCGGCAAGACCGTCGTCCTTACTTCGCATTTCTTAGTGCAACTGGAGGACGTGTGCGATCGCGTGGCGCTGCTGCACGAAGGCCGGCTTCTGCGTGAAGGGGCGCTGGCCGAACTCGCTGGGGCGAGTGGCGGGCGGCTGGAGCAATTCTACTTGGAGCAACTCGGAGGCTCCACCCAATGAGCGCTCCGTCGCGGCAACTGCGGTCGCTTTTCCGTGTGCGCTTGGTGGCGTTAATGGTGGTGCGTGAGGCGCTGCACTTGCGTATTCTGCCGCTGTTTCTCGTGGTTGCCCTGCTGCCGCTGGCGTCGGTGGGCTGGCTGCGCGAATTCAACTTTGGCACCGCCGAGGGGAAATTCATCGTTGATTTCGGTCACGGCGCACTCGGCGCAGGCGGACTGGTGCTCGCGGTGCTGGCGGCCGTGCAACTGACCCTCGGCGACCTCGAGGGCCGCACCGTGCCGATGTTGCTGACGCGCGCGTTGACCCCGGCAGAGTTTCTCTATGGCAAGCTGATCGGCTTACTGGCGTTGATGACTTGGTTCGCGGCCGGCGTCGGCGGGGTGTTGGTGGCTGTTCTGGGGTGGCGGTTGGGCGGCGCGGCGATTCCGTGGGCGGCCGCGTTGGGCGGCCTGGGCTTCATCTGGTTGAAACTGGCCGTGACCGTCGCGCTAACTTTGCTGGTGTGCAGCTACGCGCGGTCTGCCTTGTTCGCCACCGGTGCGGCGTTGCTGCTAGTCATGCTCGCTCATTTGCGGCATCTCGCCGGGTCCGGCTCGGACTGGACGCATGGGCTGGTTATTGTGCTGCCTGATTTTCAATTTTTCGACCCGGAACGAATCGCCGCAATGCCTGCCGCCACCCGCGCATCGCTCGCTGCGTGTTCGGTCGCCTACGCCGTGGCTTATGTCGTCCTGTATTCCAGTCTGGCCGGTTGGTTCCTGCGTCGCCGTGAATACTGATATTTTCCGACGTCCCACGCTGGTGGTCACCGTGCTGTGTGTCCTGGCGATCGGCGCGGTCGAGCCCCGGCTGGCCCGCGCGGCGCTCGAACGACCGGAGTCCCGACCGCAATGGTCCGTGCAGGCGGGTCGCGGTGTCATCCTCGCAACGCTGGGCGGCTGGCGCACATTGGTGGCGGACTTGATCTGGTTGAAGGGAAACCTTGCGTGGGAACAGCAGGAACTGGCGACGACCCGCGCGTGGCTTGATCTCGTTGTCGCGGTTGACGAGCGGCCGGACTATTTCTGGCTGAACAGTGCACGCATCATCGCCTACGACATGCCGGTGTGGCGGCAACGGGCGCAGCCCGGCGCCCCGCGCGCGGTGCATGACCAGATCCGCGACGAACAGGCGCAACAGGCTTTGGCGTTTCTTGACCGGGCTCTGGAGCAACGCGGGCCCAATGCCGCGCTTTTGGCCGAGAGGGCCGGCATTCATTGGAGGGTGTGCCATGATCCCGAGCGTGCGGCGGCGGACTTTCGTCGCGCCGCGGAAGTGTCAGGCGCGCCGTATTACGCGGGCCGGATCCATGCGGAGTTGCTGGTCATCCTCGGCCGCAAGCGCGAGGCCTGCGAATGGCTGCGGCACTGGCTGCCGCGGCTGCCCGCGGCTGATCCGGAGGCGCGCCGTGGCGTCGTGGCCGCTAGGCTCGCCGACTTGGAACGCGAGCTCACCCCGTCACCCTAGATGCTTTGACAATTGCGCCGCCGAACCGGCATATCAGTCGCAACTTCAACACCCTGATGCTGACCTCACTGATTATTCACTGGCCCTATCTTCTAACCGCACTGGCGATGCTTTTGTTTCCACGCCAATGGCTGCGTCTGGGTCCGGCCCTTTTCCGGCAACGCCGCCGGGCGCAAAGCGCGGTCGAGAAATTTTCCTCGGCCGGACCCGACGGCGACTCCGAACACAAGAAGATGAATTTCACCCGCGAAATGCGCAACAAGCGCAACTATTTCGATTTATTCCGGGCCGCGGCGGGCGGCGTGGCGCTCATGGAATTCAGCTTGGAAGCCACCAGTCGCGGCGCGGATGCCAAGATTCTGACCCTCCAGATGGTCGTGCTCCTCCTTGCGACGCTGATCCAGACCGTCCGTTTTGATGGGAAGTTGGGTCTGTTTGCGCCGATCTTTTTCTATGCCGGGATGAGTATGGCCCTGGCCGGTCCGATTCCCTCGCTCTTTGCTCTGGTCTTCATGATCGCGATCAACCCCGCGTTGCCCAACCCCCGGGTGTTCATCTCCGGGTTTGCTGTCGCACTGATCCCGCTGGGATATCTGCTGGATTCGTCAATCCCACGGCTGGTGGTCAATGTCCCCCTGCTGCTCCTGCCCCCGGTGCTAAGTTTGCTCACCAAACGGCCGATGGTGATCTACGCCAAGCGAGCCAAGACCACCTGATGTCCGCGCCGGAGTCAGTGCGGCGGCGGTGGCGGGTGTGGGCGGAGGCTGCGCGGCCGCGCACATTGCCGGCGGCCATCATCCCCGTGATGGCTGGCACGGCGCTGGCCTGGGCGCACCGGCAGGCGGATTTTTTAGCTGCGGACATCTGTCTGGCATTCGCACTGCTCGTGCAGATCGGCACGAATTTAGCCAATGACTACTACGACTTCGTGAAGGGCGCCGACACGCCGCAGCGCGTCGGACCGCGCCGGACGGTCGCGGCCGGGTTGATTTCGCCCGCGAAGATGCGCGCGGCCATGCTGGCGGTCTTCAGCGCGGCGTTTCTGATCGGCCTGTTGCTCGTTCGACAACGCGGCTGGGAACTGCTGCCGGTCGGCGTGGCAAGCATCGTCTGCGGACTGGCCTACACCGGCGGCCCGTGGCCGCTCGGTTACCATGGGCTGGGCGATCTCTTCGTATTTCTTTTTTTCGGTCTGGTTGCGGTCTGCACGACGTTTTACGTGCAGGCCGGTTGGGTTGCGCCCGAGACGCTGACCGTGGGCGCGGCGGTCGGATTGCTGGCGGCAAATATTCTCGTCGCGAACAACTATCGCGACGCCGACACCGACGCCCGCGCCGGCAAGCGCACTTTGGTCGTCCGTTTTGGACGGCGGTTTGCCGTATGGCAATACGCCCTGTCCGCGCTCGTGGCCCTGCTGGCGTCGCCTGCGCTCATCTGGGCCGGCTACCGTTGGCCGGTGCTGTTGCCGCTGGTGCTGACACCGTGGGCCGGGAAACTCACCCGAGGGCTTGCGGTTTCGCAGACGCCGCAGGAGCAGATCGCCTTACTGGGCGCGACGGCGAAATTTCTGGCGGTCTACGGGCTGCTGCTGAGTGTCGGGATTGTGTTCGGAGGGTAGGGCCGGCCCTCGTGGCCGTGCCGTCACTCGTTGCGCAGCGGCGTGGCGGCAAGCGCCAGTCCTACAATAAAAAGCCGGAGCGCAGCAGCTCCGGTTTGAATATTAGAAAGGGCTAAGACTCAGAGCTTGGCGGCCAGCTTGGTCTTGAGCGTGGCCTTGTCCATCATGCCGACATATTGGTCCACGACCTGACCCGCTTTGAACAACAGCATCGTCGGGATGGCGCGCACGCCGTATTTCGCGGCGAGCTCGCCGTTGTCGTCGACGTTGACCTTGGCGATGGTCAGCTTGCCAGCCAGCTCGGTCGAGAGGTCCTCGAGGATCGGCGCGATGGCCTTGCAGGGGCCGCACCACGGGGCCCAGAAGTCCACAAGGACGGGCGTGCCGGCGACGGCGGCGGTGAAAGTAGCGGTATCAAGATGGGCGATGTTGGCGGACATGAGCGGAGGTTGGGGAGATTTGCGGAAAAATCAAATGCAGCTTACGCCGGCGTGGACTTGCCGATGATCTCGGCGAGCTCGCGCGGCTCGACGGTGTGCAGCGCCTTGCCGCGGGTTTTCAGCTCCTCGAACGTCTTCACGACGGTCTCGGTCAGCCGCGTGTGCGTCTCGTCGGACCCGCCGACGATGGTGAATT
>JANXWT010000441.1 GCA_025351035.1 Opitutia bacterium
TGCGCCGCACGACATGCGCTTCGCGTGGTCGGTTTCGCGCGAGGACGACGCGCTGAACTCGATCAACCTGATGCGACAATATTTCGGCGGTCCACCCGACACGCCCGGCCGCGTCGCGCGCTACGAGTCCGCCAGCGGACAATTGCTGTTGAACAAAAGCTCCCCACCGACGCTGCTCCTCCACGGGGTGCCCGACACCCTTGCGTGGGACCGGCACAGCGAACGGCTGACGATGCGGCTGCAAGAAGTCGCTGTGCCGCACTATTACCTGCGCCTGCCGTGGGCGACGCACGGATTTGACTACAATCTCGATGGCCCGGGCGGTCAGTTGACCGATGCAGCCATCACGCAGTTTCTCGCCGCGGTCGTCGGGCCCTAGTCGCGACCGGCAGGGCAGCTGCGATATTTAGGCTGGCGTCGGGCAGGGCGTTGCGGGATTCCTTGCTCTCCACATGGCTAATTGGGAATACAAACTGATCTCCAGCGGCCCGCTGGGTTTTGCGTCGATGACCCTGCTTGAGCAGCACCTCAACCAGATGGGCAAGGAGGAGTGGGAGATCGTCAACTTCGTCACGAAGGCCGACAATCCCCTCGTGTTTCACGGACTCGCGCGCCGGTCGATTGCGCGCGATTGGTTCCCGCCCGCCGAGGCGAAGCCCGCTTACACGCCGCCGGTTACTCCGAAGGACGAGGAGGATGAGGGCAAGGACGAGCGCTCGTTTGCCGAGGATTTGCCGGTGCGACGCCCTGTCAATGCGCCTGAGCCGGTCGACCTCGGTCTCGGTAATTTCGACGAGCTGGCCGGCAGCGAGGAAGACCTGCCGACGCTCTTCGATGCACTGCAGCCTTTCCTGCGCAAGAATCCACGGGGCGACTTGTCGGCTGGGTTGGATTTTCTGGCGAAGAAGTTTGAGCAGGGTGAACGCGAGCTGCTTGCCGCCTTCGAGGAGTGCGGCCTGAAGACACCCGAGCGCTCCGGCGAGAAGGGCGAAGTCGTCGATTTCGACGGTGGTCTTTATTGGCTCGAACGCGACACGAAGGGCCGTGTGTGGGTTAACACGCGCGAAAAGAAATTCAAGACCACGCGCGGCACGCCGGTCGCCAGCGAGGCCGCCAGTGAAAGGCCGGTCACCCCGCAGGAACGCCAATGGGAGCAGGACGCGGGGCAGGGGAAATCCGCCCGTCCGGACCGCCTCGCGCGGCAGGATCGCCCGCCGCGTGCCGAGGCCGGGACGACGAAGGACGCGGACACATTTCTCAGTCGCATCCGCGCGATGATGCGCCGCAACCGCCGCGGCCAGGGTTGGTCTGGCAGTTTCCCTTACCTGACCAAGGCGCTGCAGCTCGACGAGACGCAGTTGCTCGCGAAGCTCGGCGAACTCGGCCTGCAACTCCGCGATGAGCGCGACCAGCCGGTGTTCGCGGAGGACGGCGATTTCATTTTCTGGCTGAACAAGAATCACCGCGGCGAAATCTGGATCAACGCCAAGCTTGCCCGCGAGGGTGGGCTCGCCCGCGAAGACAGCCAGCACGGAGAGCGTCGCGGCGATGAACAGCACGAACCCGTTCCCGTCGCGGCCTCCGCACCGGCAAAACAATCGTTACCGCCTGAAAACATCCTCGCCGCCGTCCGCCTCCTGTTGGAGCCGAAGAAGCGCGGGGAGGGCTTCACTGCGCCGGTCGCGGAAGTGGCCGCGAAGCTGGAGAAGCCGGAGGCACAATTGGTCGAGCTGCTTGCGTCCGCCGGTCTTCCGGTGCCCGGCTCGCCGAAGGCCAAGCCGGCGTTTGCGGAACACGGCGAAGAAATCTTCTGGCTCAATGTGAATCCCAAGGGTCAGGTGTGGATCAATGCGAAGCAGTCGCGCGCCGCCGCTGCGAAGGCCGCCGGCAAACCGCGTCCGAAGAAGAAAGCGGAGTGAGGCAGAGCATGCAGGTGTGCGTGAGTTGATCATGCGCAGCCCCGGCTTCCTTGCTGGCGGAGCCGGCTGCTGTTCAGCAATCGACCGGCATCGGAAACTGCGATCAGCACACGGCACCTACCGTCCGAAAGCCGGGTGGGGCCCGCCTAGGGGGGCGGGTCGCTCAGCGGAACAAACGGAATGAGCGTGACCGAATGAAAACGCGTGAGCGCCGCGAGCTGGTCGGCGATCAGACGGTCGGAGCGGCAGCGGGGAATTTTGCTGATGCTGGCGAGCGTGCGCTGACTCTGGGCCCATTGGGCAAAAACTCCCGGGATGACCAGGCGAACGCTCGGCTCGTTGAGCCGGTGCGATTGGCGCCTGGCGGCGTAATTGCTGCTGCGCCGGGCCAGCTCGGCGTCGAGTTCCGGCGCGAGGACGGCGGCGGTTGGCGTTTTCACGGAGCCGGGCCGGAGCTCGAGCCACCATTCGTGGCAGTCGCGTTTGGCCTCGATGGCGGTGCGTGTTTGCAGTGGAGCGACGTGGAAATTCACCGACTGCCAGCCGTTGCGGTGGCAGACGCTGAGCAAGGTCTCGGTGAGCTCGCGTTCGCCGACGTGCTCGCCGACCGAGTTTAGCTGGAGCGCGGTGCGGCCGGCGAACACGAGGCGATACGGTTGGACCGACACGAAACGCACCAGGTCGCCGACGACGTAACGCGTGAGTCCGGCGGGTGTCGTCACGAGCAGCACATAATCGATGCCCGTCTGCACCTTGCACAGTGGCAGGCAACGCGCGCCGAGTTTGGCGAGCGGATCATTTTGGAATTCGGCATGGTGGAGGAACTCGAAGAAAATTCCGGCGTTCGCGAGCAGGCGAAGGCCGAGGGAGCTGGCGAGTTCCTGCGCTGCAAAATATCCCTCCGCGGCGGCGTAGATTTCGTGGAAAGCGACGTGGGGGCCGAGGGTGGCGTGCAATTCCTCGGCGAGCAGCCCGAGCGGCGCACCGGTGTAGGCGAAGCATTTGAGGTTCGGCCACAGGGTTTGCAGATGGGCCAGGCGCGTCCGGCCGGTGTTGGTGGCGGCCAGCGCGCTGCGGGCCAACTCGAGGCCGGCGGCGGGCGAACCGCTGAGCAGGGTGATGTCGTGCCCGCGCGCCCACTGGGCGATGGTGGCGGATTTTTCCGGACCCTCGGGCAGTTGCGCGAGAGCCGAGGGCGGTGAATGGAGATGGGTCTCCACCCACGGGCTGAGGCTGAGCGCCGTGAGTCCATCGAAGTTGCCGACGTAACCGTCGCCGAGTTCGGCGAGCGCCG
>JANXWT010000452.1 GCA_025351035.1 Opitutia bacterium
AGGCGCTCGATCGCCTCCGCTCCACGGCGCAGAGCCACAACCGCATTATGGTTTGCGAAATGATGGGCCGCTACGCCGGCTGGATCGCGGCGCACTCCGGTATCGCCGGCGGCGTCAGCATCGTGCTCATCCCCGAAATCCCATTTTCCTACGACAGCATTTGCCGGAAAATCGCCGAGCGCGAGGCCGAGGGAAAATCCTTCACCCTGATCGCGGCGTCCGAGGGCGCCCGGGAACAAGGCGGCGATTACGTCACCACCGCGGCCACGCCCGGGGGCGGGCCCGGCGGCGGGCCGTTTCGCGAGGCCCGGCTGGGCGGCATTGCCACGGTAGTCGCCGCCGAATTGCAGCGCCGCACCGGGCAGGAAACGCGCGTGTGCGTGCTCGGCCACCTCCAGCGTGGCGGCGTGCCGACGACTTTTGACCGCCTGCTGTGCACGCGCTTCGCGGCCGGCGCCGTGCGGCTCATCGCCGAGGGCAAGTTCGGCTACATGGTGGCCAACCGACCGGCGGCGACTTTCGGCATCCCGATCAGCGAGGCCGTCGGCAAGCTCCGCGTCATCACCCTCGACAGCGACATCGTCCAAACCGGGCGCGCGCTCGGGGTCTGCTTCGGTGACTGAATCCACGGGCCGGGACCGGAGGAGTGGAATACTCGACGAACGGTGCATTGCCTGCGCCCAACGCGCGGTTGACGCGCCAAAGCGGACGGTCCTTGCGACCAAGCGAAGAGGTTGGCGACACCCGGGCTTGCTTTTTTGGATGTCAGGGTCTTAACGCGCGATGCAATGCCTCCGGCCCGTCAACACAACTGGACCGTCATCGCCACGGTGTGGGGCTGCGTGGCCGTGGGTTTGATTGTGCAGGTCAGGTCGACTTTCCCGCCGTCCATGGTGCCCGACTGGATCTCGTGGGTCACGGTTCAGCAGGCAATGCGGGCGGTTTACTGGGCGCTGCTGACGCCGTGGATTTTTCGCTTGCGGGTGCGGTGGTCTTTTCGGGGTCCGTGGCGTTACGCACACTTGGCCGGTCACGCCGGCTTGAGTATTGCCGCGATGGCGGTGTTTTTGGCCCTGCGCGTGGTTGTCTATCAATTGATGATGCCCGCCGGGTTGATGTTTCAGCTTAGTATCTGGGAAGTGCTGAGCGGGTTTTCCGAACGCAATCTGATCGACGTGGCCTTCTACTGGGGCGTGCTCATGGCGGGCTGGATGATTGGGCAGCAGCAGGAACAGCGCGCCCGGGAACTGCGCGAAGAGCAGTTGCTCACGGTCGTGGCACAGGCCAAGCTTGCCGCGCTGCGCCAGCAGTTGCAGCCCCATTTTTTGTTCAATGCGCTCAATTCCGTTTCCGCCCTCGTGCGCGACAACGAGAAGGACCGCGCGGTGGACACCCTCGCGCAATTGAGCGGCTTCATGCGCGCTCTCATGGCCAACTCCGGTCAGGCCGAGCTCGAGCTCTCCCGCGAACTCGACTACGTGCAGCGTTATCTCGCGATCGAAAAAGTGCGTTTCGAGGAGCGCTTGCAGGACCGATTCGAGGTGGGAGAGGACTGTCTCCAGGCGCGGGTGCCGACACTCATTTTGCAGCCTCTCGTCGAAAACGCCATCAAGCACGGGCTCGCGCGGCGGCGTTCGCCGGGCCGGCTTGTCATCTCCGCGCGCCGGGAAGGCGACCGGCTTCGGCTGGAGGTCAGAAATGATCCCGCCGAGTTTCTCCCGGGCCAAGCCGCCACGGTGGGGCAGGGGTTGGGCCTTTCCACCACGCGCGCCCGGCTGCAGAAAAGTTACGGCGAAACTTTTACCCTCGATTGGGAACTCAATGGGCCGGACGGCACGGTGGTGAGGATGGAACTGCCCTTCATCGACGCCCGCTCCAGCCCGAAAGGATGAAAATGGAAAAAATTACGGCCCTCATTGTGGACGACGAAAAACTGGCGCGGCGCGCGATCCGCGGCCTCCTCGAGAGCGATGCGGAGATCGAGATCGTGGGCGAAGCGCCCGATGGCGCCGCGGCCTTGGAGGCCGTGCAGCAGTCGCACCCGCAGCTCATGTTTCTCGATGTGCAGATGCCGCTGATCAACGGCGTCGAACTGCTCCGGCAGCTCCCGGCGGCGCAGCGCCCCGTGGTGATTTTTGTCACGTCGTTTGACGAGTATGCGATCAAGGCATTCGAGCTGCACGCCATCGACTACTTGGTGAAGCCATTCAGCGATGCGCGGTTCCTGCAGGCCCTGGAGCGGGCGAAGGCGCACGTGCGCGGCGCCACGCTCGCCGGCACGGAGCGCGCGCTGACGCAGTTGCTCCAGCATTTCAAGATCACCCCGAACGCTCCGGCCGACGGCACTCCGCCCAAGGCCTCCGCGACGGGCCGGCTGGTCGTCAAGGTCGACGGTGAACTGCACTTTGTCGAGCAGCGCGACATCCGCTGGATTGAGGGGCAGGGGGATTTCGTGAAAATCCACACCCGAACGGGCCGCCTGCTTTCGCGCGTGACGATGCTGCACCTGCTCACGCAACTCGACTCCGCCTGCTTCCTGCGCATTCACAAGTCCAACATCGTCAATCTGGCGAGTATGCGGCGCGTGAAGCCCATCCTCTCGCGCAGCCTCGGGGTGGAGCTCGACGACGGCACGGTGGTGCCGGTCGGCCGCAATTACCGACCGGTGCTCGAGCAGCATTTCAATTGAAGCCAGAAATCCGGTCCGAGGCGCCGCGGGAAGATTCGCCCGACCATGAAGGCCGGTTGAGCCAAGCGGCGCAAAATGCGTTTACCCGCCGCCGACATGGCGACCGCCTTTTCCGATTTCGCTAAACCCCCGTCGTGCCCGCATCTGCACCGTTGGTCGGAAATACCGATACCGATGTCGATATGCCGTTGGGTGGTGTTCTCCCGGAGGCAAGCTGCGCGTGAACAAGGCGGCACGTTCAACGGGCAGCCCACCTACAAGCAAACCAACCTAGCAATACGCATGAACACAGAAAACACGCACTCGTGGCGGAAGAACGGTCGGTGCCTTTTGGCGCTGGCCATCCTTCCTTTGGTATTTGGATCAAGCGCCTTCGCGCAGACAACCACGTCCACTGACGATAAGAAGGACGATACCATCAAACTTGAGAAATACATCGTCACCGGTTCTTACATTCCAGCGGCAATCGATGAAGCCAATGCCGCCCCGGTTTTGGTCATTACTTCGAAGGACATCGACGCGACCGGCGTTTCGAGCACCTTGCTCGATGTGCTCCGCAAAGCAGTCCCACAGGTCGTTGGCGGCAACAACCTCGGTGTTGAAAACGGCAATACAGGAGGCGGTGCGAACAACGGTGGTTCCGCGCTCGCGGTGCGTAATACCACGACGCTGGTGCTCATCGACGGCATGCGGGCGGCTTTTAGCCCGGTGGCCGGTGGCGGCGGCGTCCAGTTCGTCGACCTCAACGTGGTGCCGGTCTCGGCCGTTGAGCGCATCGAAATCCTCACCGACGGAGCTTCGGCGATCTACGGATCCGATGCGGTCGGCGGCGTGGTCAACATCATCCTGAAGAAGAACTATCAGGGCATGGAAATGGGCGGGTTTTTCGGCATCTCCCCCTCGGACAAAGGCCCTCACTTTACGACCAAGACTATGCACTTGGTCGCCGGTGCCTCTAGCGGCAAGACCAACCTTACGGTGGCAGCCGAGTGGACCAAGCACGACCCGCTCTTTGAGCGCAATTACAACTACACTTCCGGAGTGTTCCTAACCTCTAGCTATGCCGG
>JANXWT010000468.1 GCA_025351035.1 Opitutia bacterium
CGGCGCTCCTGCTCGACCAGGGCTTCATCGTAGCGGCGGAGCGCGCGCAGCGAGAGGACGAGGTTGCGCGCGAGGTCGAGCGAGGCTGGATCGAGCTGCTGCGCGCGACGGAGATTGGCGAGTGCCTCGGTGTGCTTGCCCTGCCGACGCTGCACGAGCCCGACCATGAACGGCCCAAAATAATAATTGGGCAGGCGTTGCACGACTTGCTCGAATTGTTCGAGCGCGCGCGGGTAGTCGCGCAGGGCGTAGTAGTAGAATTGGCCGGTGGCGAGGAACGTCTCGACGTTGCCGGGCGCGAGCGCTTGCGCCCGCTCGACGGCGGCGCGGGCGCGAGCGAGGGTTGCGTCGGTTATGTCGCGGTAAGCGAAACGAATCTGCGCGAGCGTGGAAGAGAGGGCGCCCCAGGCCTCGGCATAACTGGGGTCGAGTGCGAGTGCGCGCTCGAGCAGGGCAATCTCGGCGAGCTGCTCGGCGCGCGTGTCGTTGCCGATGCGATCCATCTCGCGCACCTTGAGCACGAGTTCGTAGGCCTCGGAGTTGGTGGTGGGGCGGCGCTCAAGCGAAGTTTTTTCCTGCGGCGAGAGCGTGGCGGAGAGCGCGCCGGCGATTTCCTTGGCGAGGTCGGCCTGGATGGCGAAGACGTCCGTGAGGTCGCGGTCGTAGCTTTGCGCCCAGACGTGCTCGTCGGTGCGCGCGTTGATGAGCTGGCCGGTCACGCGGACTTTGTTGCCCGCACGCTGCACGCTGCCCTCGAGAATCCACGCGACGCCGAGCTCCGCGCCGATCTGGCGGATTTTTTTCGTGGTGCCGCGATACTCCATGACCGAAGTCCGCGACACCACGCGCAGCTCCGCGATGTGCGCGAGGTTGGTCAGGATGTCCTCGTGGATGCCGTCGGTGAAATACGCGTTGGCCTTGTCGTCGCTGCGATTCTCGAATGGCAGCACCGCGATCGACTTGTCCGCTACGGCGGGCTTGTCGTTCGCCAGCGGCGCGGCCTTCACGCTGGCGACCGCCGCAGGTTGGGAACTCGGCGCGACTGGGGCCGGTTTCAAAGCGAAATACAACGCGGCACCGATCGCTGCGACGGCGACGGCACCGACCAGCACGAGCGGCGTGCCCGATTTCTTCGGCGCGGAATGAGGCACGGCGTCCGCCGCACGCGCCGGGGCAGCGGCCGGCTTGCGCGGTGTCTCCAATAATTTTTTCACCTGCTCGACGAATTGCGGCGAGGGCACGCCGTGGGCGAGGCGCGTCCAGTGATAACGCATGAACTCCTCGGGCACCGCTGCGTCGGACTCACGGGTTTCGTCGATCACCACCGGCACGATGAACGCGACGCCGTGAGCCATATCGCTGGTGCGATCGACCGCGAGTTTCCACTCGCGGCGGAAATAGCCTTCGGTGCGTGACTGCGACTGCGCCGACACCACTGGCAAAAAGAGCGCGCACTCGCGAATCTGTTTCTTGATTTTCGCATCCCACGCGTCGCCACCGCGCAGCTCGCTCATGTCGAACCACACCTCGACGCCGAACGTGCGCAACGCATCCGCGATGCGCCGGGCCGCGTCCGTGTCTTCACGGGCGTAAGAAAGAAAAACGGCTTTGGTTGATTCGCTCACAGGGGTTTGGCGGACTTGAGGATTTCCTCGAAGCGCGGGTCGGACTTCAGCTTCGCGAAGAAGGGATCGTCGCGCACCTCAGGCGGGGTGGCGTAGGCCGGACCACTGAGCAACCGACGCAGACAGTCCAGCGCGTCTTCGGTGCGGCCGGCGGCGGCCAGGGTGCGGGCGGCCTCAAGCCACGTCGCCGCCACGATAAATTTGTCCTGCTGCACCAGCTGTTCGAGCGTATCGCGTATCACGCGCGCCCCGGCGTCGACCTGGCCGGCGCAGATCTGGGCTCGGGCGGCACAGAGCCGCACCAGTGGTTCCTGCCGGCGTGACCAACGCCCGGCTTGCAGGGCCGTCGCGGCTTCCGCGGCAAATTTCGCGGCCGCCGCCGCATCGCCGCGCAGCAAGGCCAGCTCGGCGCGGTGCAACGCGGCGGGCTCGGAGATCGCACCGCTCTCGGAGCGAACAGCACCCAACCGCGGATCCGCCAAGACTTGGTCGGCCGCTGCTACGTCGCCCTCGCGCATCGCGCGGAGGTAGGCTTCGAGCAACCCGAGCCGGTCATAGGGGAAAAACGGCAGCGCTGCCTCTACCCGCAGCCAAGCCGCCCGGTCCTGATCCAGTGCAAATTGCGACCGGACTTGAAAATGTTTCATCGAGGCACTTTCGGGAAACAGCACGATGAATCGCTTGGTCCGCTCGAGCACCTCCTGATGGCGGCGCATGACGGAAAGGCTCTCCACATAACCTGAAATTGCATTCTGATCGTAGGGGTTCAGGGAGACCGAGCGTTCGAAATGCCGGAGCGCCTCCGTCCATTGGCCCAACCGGCGATGGGCGGTGGCCATGCGGTTTTGCAGGCTCGCATCATTGGGCAGGCTGGCCTCGGCCGCTCTCATTTCCACGAGGGCCTTGCTCCAGTCGTTCTCGCAATAGTAGGCGAAGACTCCGCGGGCCAGCCGGGTTTCAGGAGCATCCGGCACCAGACGTTCCACCGTGGCCAACTCCGCTTTGGCGCGCGCCCAACGCTCGGGCGAGGGATCAATCCCACCGAACCAATACATCTGACCATGCACCGAGACGAGCGAACCGTGAGCCAGGGCAAAGGCCGGGTCGCGGGCCACCGCCTGCTCATAAAGGTTGACGATGCCCTCGAATTTTTCGCGCGTGGCATTGAAGTCCACCTCCAGCTCCAGCGCCCGCCCCCTCTGGTATAACTCGTAGGCCAGCTGATCCTGCGTCGGCCGGCGCTCGATCAGCGTGCGCTCACCGGGCGTCAGCGTGGCCTTGAGCGCGCTGGCGATCTGCTGAGCGAGCTTGGCCTGCAGGGCGAAGACGTCGCTGGTGTCTCCGTCGTAGTTTTCCGCCCAGAGATGCTCGTCGGTGCGCGCATCGATCAACTGGGCGGTGACCCGCACGCGGTTACCGGAGCGACGCACACTGCCTTCGAGCACCACGGCCACGCCGAGGTCGGCGGCGATTTTCTTCAGGTTGCGCGAGCCGGTGTCGCGGTAAGCGAGCACCGACGTGCGCGAGATGACCTTGAGGTCGCGGATCTTGGCCAGACTGGTGAGCACGTCCTCATGGATGCCGTCGGCGAGGAAATCGTTTTCCTTGTCCGCGCTCATGTTGGCGAACGGCAGCACGGCGATGGACTTGTCCGCCGGGGCGGATTTGTCGCTCACTGCTGGCATCGCCGGCGACTTGGCCGCGACCTCGGCGCGGGCGGGCGCCGGAGGGATCGCCGCAGCTGGCGTCGGCGTTTTCAGGGCGAAATAGATCGCGGCACCAATCGCGCCCACCGCGACGGCTCCGATCAACGCGAGCGGCAAATTCGATTTGCGCGGCGCTTCATGATGTCTCTTGTCCGAGTTTCGCGACGGCGCAGCAGCGGCTTTGTCCGAGGAATTCAGCAAACGCTTCACCTGCTCGACAAATTGCGGCGACGGGACGCCCTGCGGCAGACGCGTCCATTGCACGCGCATGAACTCCGACGGCACGAGGGCTTCGTTTTCGCGGGCATCGTCCACGACGAGCGGCAGGACGAAGGGCATGCCCTCGGCCATCAAGTGCGTGCGCTCCGCTGCGAGTTTCCACTCCAACCGGAAGTATCCTTCGCCGCGCGCCTGCGTGTGCCCGGAGATGATGGGCAGGAAAAGCGCGCAGTCTTTGATTTGCCGGCGAATCTTTTGATCCCACGCATCGCCGCCGCGCAGCTCGCTTTGGTCAAACCACACCTCGACGCCGAAGCCGCGCAGCGCCTCGGCAATGCGCTTCGCCGCGTCCGTGTCCTCGCGGGCGTAGCTCAGGAAGACGGCTTTGGTGGATTCGCTCATTATCGAGATATCACGCGGCCGGTCGCCGTTGCCCCAACGGGCGCAGGCGAGTGTGCATCGGCGAAGCGGTTGGCCGCGGCCGCGCCTTGCGTGGTGTAACTCAGTAATACTGCGAAGGGCATGGGGTAGCGGCCAGTTGTGAACAGGCTGTGTTTTGATGCCCGCTCCCCTTCGGCCTTGCCAGCCCAATTGCTAGCTGGCACCCAATGACTTCACCGACCCGGCCGAATGTCCTTACCTGCCGCCACCACCAGCCAGCTGCCTCTGTTTCATGTCGTCGGATTTTCCGGACATCGGCAGCTCGCGAATCCGAGCGGGGTCGCGCAGATCATCCGCACTGCGCTGGAAGCGCTGCGCCAGGAATCGACGGGCGAATGGGTCGCGCTCTCGTCCGTCGCCGTCGGCGGCGACCAGGTATTTGTCGAGCAGGCGCGGGCCCTCGGCCTCTCGTGGCACGCGATCCTGCCGTTGCCACGCACGGATTTCGC
>JANXWT010000484.1 GCA_025351035.1 Opitutia bacterium
GAACTCGGGGATCTTGGCGAGGGTGTTCTCGGTGGCGTTGGTGAAGCCGAGCACGCGGCGGAGTTCTTCGATGGCGGTGCGGTAGTCGTTGCGGGCGCGGATGAGCGCGGGCTGCGCGTTGGCGAGCGCGACCTCGGCGCGCAACACCTCGAAGTTGGAGACGGTGCCGGCCTCGTAGCGGTTCTTCACGTCCTGCAACTGGCGCTTGAGCAAATCAATGTTCCGCTCCTGCACCTTGATCCGCTCGCGGTCGACGAGGACGGTGTAGAATTGCGTGCGAACACCGAACAGGGCGTCGTTGATGGCGGCCTGCATGGCGAGCACGGCGGCGGCGCGCGCGATCTGCTGGCTCTGGACGTTGGCCTTGGTGCCGCCCGCGGCAAAGAGGAGCTGCGTCGCGCGGACGGAGTAAGTCCAGTTGCGGTCGCTGGCGCCGAAGCTGGAGCTCGAGAGCCCGGTGTCGTTGCGCGAATAGAGACCGGTGCCGGTGACGTTTGGGATTTCCGCCGCACGCACCTCGACAACCACGCCGTCCTGCTGGCGAATGCGTTCGCGCGCCTGCCGGATGGCGAAGTTGTTATCGAGCGCGAAGGCGAGCGCGGTCTTGAGATCAAGTTCGTCGGGTATCGTCTGCGTCGGGTTGGGCGCCGCGCCGAGGGAGACGGCGGCGAGCACAGCGGCGAGCGCGGTGGTGGTGAAACGGGAACGGAACATGTTCATGAGTTATGGGCGAAAAATGTTATTTGGCGAGGACGGGTTCAGGCTACACCGTTGCCAGTTGCTACTGGCCCGGTGTTTGTCCGGGCCGAACCGCCCGGCAAAGGCGGCGCGATGACGGCGTGCAGGTGCTCCTTCGAGTGATCCTTGGCGATCAGCACGTAGAGCGACGGGATGATGAAGAGCGTGAAGAACGTGCCGATGGTCATGCCGCAGACGAGCACGAGACCGATGGAATTACGAGCGGCGGCACCGGCACCGGTCACGAAGACGAGCATAAGATGGCCGAACACCGTGGCGGCGGTCGTCATGAGAATCGGGCGCAGGCGCGTCGCCGCAGCCTCGCGCACGGCGGCGAGCTTGGAGCGGCCTTGCTCCTGCAGAGTGTTCGCGAACTCGACGATGAGAATGCCGTTCTTGGCGACGAGCCCGATGAGCGTGATCAGGCCGACCTGCGAGTAGATGTTCCACGAAGTTGTCCAACCCCACGTCCAGTGTGGCATCGACGGATCGCCGGGCGCGCGCAGCGCGGTGAAGATCATCGCCCCGAACATCGCCAGCGGGGCCGACCCGAGGATGATGACGAGCGGATCGCGGAAACTGTTAAACTGTGCGGCGAGCACGAGGAAGATCAGCACGAGCGCGAGCATGAGAGCGGGGAAGAATTTGCTGCCCTCGGTGCGAAGCTGGCGCGACTCCCCGCCGTAGTCGATGGTGTAGCCGGGCGGCATGACCTTGCGCGCCTCGTCTTCAAGGACCTTGAGCGCGGAGTCGAGCGGCGCGGCGATGACGCCGGAGATTTTGACGGCGTTGAGCTGGTTGAAGCGGTTAAGGGTCCGCGGCTCGATGGTGTTCTTCACGGTGGCGAACGACGAGAGCGGCACGAGTTTGCCGCCGGGACCGGAGACGTAGATGTCCTTTAACTGGTCGGTCGTCAGTCGGCTAGCGCGCTGCACCTGCGGGATGACCTTGTAACTGCGGCCGTCGATGCTGAAACGGTTGACGTAACCGCCGCCGAGCATCGCGCCAAGGTCACCGCCGACCTGCTGGAGATTGAGGTTGAGCGCAGCAACCTTATCGCGGTCGATCAGGATTTCGGACTGCGGCTGGTCGATCTTCACGTCGAGGACAAGGAAGACGAACTTGTGACTCTGCATCGCTGCGTTCATCACTTGCTGGGCGATCTGGTAGACCTGCTTGGAGTCGGCGGTGGAGGCGATGACGAACTCCACCGGGAACGTGCCACCGCCAGGCAGCGCCGGCGGGAGCACGGGAAAGACCTGAATGCCGGGCACCATCATGAGCTTAGGCATCAGTTCCTGCCGGATGTGGTAGATGTCGCGCGTGCGCTGGTCCCACGGTTTGACGACGACGCCGCTGAAGCCAGCC
>JANXWT010000488.1 GCA_025351035.1 Opitutia bacterium
GGTCAACACGACCTCGATCGCCTCGCTCATCCGCGAGAACAAGACCTTCCGTATCCCGTCGGACATCCAGACCGGTGCCAATCTCGGCATGATCACGATGGACACGCACATCATGAGCCTCGTGAACAAGGAACTCATTGAACCCGACGAGGCCATCGAGAAATCGATGGACCCGGAGGGCATGCGAAACAAACTCACGAGCATGGGTATTAAGTTGAAGGCACTCTAAGCACAGCGGAGACCGATGTTCGAGGGACACGATCAGACGGTGCGGGACCTCCTCCGAGAGCGCGGTCTGGTCGAGGCGGTGCAGCTGCAGGCGGCCTTTGAGGAACACATCGCTACCGGCAAGTCCTTCGCCCATGTGTTGCTTGACCTCGGGCTAATCGAAAAGTCGGCACTTCTCCGCGCGGTGGCAGTGCATCTCGGGTGCGACTACGCCGGCGACCTGCCCGCCAATCTGCCCGGCGATGCCCTTGCTTTGCTCGAAGGTGGCCTCGCGCGCACTTACGGTGTTATTCCGCTTTCGTTCAACTCCACGGCCATCCGCTTGGCGGCTCTTGATCCTTTCAACGGTCACATTGTTGGCGATCTGGCGTTCGCCCTCGACCGCGACGTGTGCGTGCTCGTCGCCGATCCCGAGCGCGTGCAGGCGCTCCTTCGCCAGCATTACGGTGAGGAGGATGCCTCCATCGACGACGTCCTCGCGCAATTGAACACGCAGGCCGACGCCGTGTTGGCGACAGAATCGCTGACCATGACCGACATCGAACAACTGGCCGGCCAGACGCCGATCGTCCGCTTCGTCAATCTCGTGCTCAGCCAGGCCATTCGCGACAAGGCCTCCGACATCCACTTCGAGCCCTTCGAACACGAATTCAAGATTCGCTATCGGATCGACGGTGCGCTCTACGAAATGGCGCCGCCGCCCAAGGCGCTCGCGCTGCCGATCATCTCGCGCATCAAGGTTCTCGCGAATCTCAACATCGCCGAGCACCGCTTGCCGCAGGACGGCCGCATCAAGCTTAACATCGCCGGGCGCGCGGTCGACCTGCGTGTCTCGACGCTGCCGACGCAGTTCGGCGAGAGCGTCGTGCTCCGCGTGCTCGACCAGTCTTCCGTGCAGCTCGACCTCGTGCAGCTCGGCATGCCCGACGACATCTTCAACGGCGTGCAGGAAATCATCAAACGGCCCAACGGCATTTTCATCGTCACCGGCCCGACCGGCTCGGGCAAGACAACGACGCTCTACAGTTGCTTGAAACTCCTGAATCAGGTCGAGGTTAAACTGCTCACCGTCGAGGACCCGGTCGAATATGAGATCGACGGCATCATGCAGGTGCCAGTGAACTACGCCGCCGGCATGGCGTTCGCGCGCGCGCTGCGCTCATTCCTGCGCCAAGATCCCGACATCGTGATGGTCGGCGAAATTCGCGATCTCGAGACTGCGCAGATTTCCATCCAAGCCGCGCTCACCGGCCACCTCGTGCTCAGCACGCTCCACACGAATGACGCGCCCGGCACCGTCACACGGCTCGTCGACATGGGCGTCGAACCGTTCCTGCTGGCGTCCACGATGGAAGCCGTGCTGGCGCAGCGGCTGGTTCGCAAGATTTGTCCGCACTGCAAAGCAGTTTTCCAGCCAACCGCAGACCTGCTTGCGCAGCTGGGACTGACGTTCGACACGCTGAATGGGCGGCAATTCTGCTACGGCCGCGGCTGCCAGAAGTGCCACCACACTGGCTACAAGGGCCGCGTGGGCATCTTCGAATTGCTGCGCATGAGCGAGGCGCTGCACGAACTCGTCGTGGCGCGCGCCTCGGCGGTTGAGTTGCGGCAAAAAGCAATTGAGCAGGGCATGCGCACCTTGCGCGAGTCCGGTCTTAACGCCATCTTCGCCGGCGAGACGACCATCGAGGAAGTCGTCAAATACACCTGATGCCACACTTCAGCTACACTGCCATCGACACTCGCGGCTCCGAGAAGAGCGGCTTGCTCGATGCGCCCAACGCGGACCAGGCGATCGCGAGCCTGCGGGCCAAGGGTCTTTTCCCCACGAACGTGTCGCAGGGGCAGACGGGACGCGCGACGCCAGCGTCCGCAACCACCACTGCGGCAGCCGCGCCGACTGCGCCCGACAAGAAACCCGGCCGGACGTTCCGCCTTCCGTTCATGAGCCCGGTCTCGGCCAAGGAGCTCAGCACCTTCACCCGGCAGCTGGCCACGCTCCTCCATGCCGGCATGCCCCTCATGCGGGGACTCGAGGTGCTCGCCAAGCAGGAGAAGAACCACGCTTTCCAGGTAGTCATCGCCGCGCTCAGTGAAAACATCCGCTCGGGCGGCACGCTCTCCGAGGCGATGACGCAGCACCCGAAGGTTTTCGACCGACTCTTCATCAACATGGTCAAGGCCGGTGAGGCCGGCGGCGTGCTCGATGTCGT
>JANXWT010000491.1 GCA_025351035.1 Opitutia bacterium
AAACTCGGCTGCACGCCGATCAAGATTGAGACGCCGGAAGGTCGCGCCGAATACGAAGCACACCAGCGCGGCTTCGCCGACCGCAGCCAGCCCCTCCGCACCCGCCTGCTCGCCCTCTGCGAACGCTTGCTCGCTTAGCACCCGCTGCGCGGCTAACGTCTCGCTCACGTGAGCCCGGAAACGCCCCGTTCCCTTCCTCCCCAGCCTTCGCGTTCCCGCCGCCGTTGGCCGGTTTTGGTCGGCGGCCTGGTGTTGGGCGGCACGCTCGTCGTCCTCCTCTTCACACCCGCCGTGCAAATGTGGCTCGTGCGCCAGGCCTTCGCCCGCCAGCCCGGTTGGCGGATGAACTTCGAAAAATTCGGTGTCGGCGTAAACGGCCTCGACGCCCGCGGACTCGACTTCGCGATGCCCGGTCTCACCGCCACCTCCGCGCCCATCACGGTCCACGTGCGGCCCTCGCGTCTGCTCCGCGGCGAGCTGCACGTCGCAGAACTCGAGGTGCAGCAGCTCCGCCTCGAGTTTACCCCCGCCCAATTCCAGACGGCGACCGCCACGGCCTCGCCCCCGGCGCCTTTTCCCGGTGTGCTCGCGCTCCTCCGCGCGCCCCTGCCGTGGGTCGTGCAATCGACCAACCTCGACGCCGAGATCGCCGTCAACAACGGTGGCCGCTCCGTCGTCGTCAGTCGACTCACCCTGCGCGGCGGCGGCGTGCGCGCCGGGCAAACCGGCGAGTTTGCCTACGAATTTTCCGCCGCCTCGATCTCACCGACCGCGCCCTCACCCTCACCGGCCTCGCTGGCGAGATGTTTGCCGGCCGCTGGCAGGGCGACGTCCGGGTGGACTACGTCCCGACCGCTCCCAACGGCGACCATGTGCTGAACGGCAAATTTTTGATCGAACAGTTCGAGACCGCGCGCGCGATCCAGACCGTTTTCCCCAACGATTACGGTTCGCTCGACGCCCGACTCGACCTCGCCGCCACTTTCCGCGGCGCCGGCTACCGCTGGCCGCAGCTCCTCGACGGCTCGACCGGCGAGTTCACGCTCACCGCCCACGATGGCGTCGCCCGCCTCCAACACCGGCAGCGCGGCACTGCGTCCACCGTCCTCGCCCTCGCCGGCACCATCGGGTTTTCCTCCGAGCTCCGCGCCCTCGGCCGGCTCCTGAAAAAATTCGCCGAGATGCCCGTCGAACGCCTGCGCGTCAGCGGGGGGCGCGACGCCACCGGCAACTTCACGCTCGACGAGTTCCGTCTCGATTCCCCGCAAGCCCGCCTCTTCGGACGTGGCCACGTGCTCGCCGATGTCACCACTCCCCTTGCCGGGCGCAAACTCGACCTCTCCCTCGAACTGCAGGCGAAAGACGAAGTCGCCGTCATTCTCGGCAACATGCAGCTCCTCGAAAAACAGGCCCAGCCCGACGGTTTCCGGCGCATGAAGCAGCCGTTTACCGTCGGGGGTGAAGTCGGCAAACCCGACATCAGCCCGCTCTACGAGATGCTCGCCCGCGCCGTCGAAGGCTCGAAGGGCACGTGGAGTCTCATCATGCGCAAGGTGCAGCGAGAAATCGAAAAACAGACGCCGCCACCGACCCCTCGGAAAACGGCCGTGCTCCCATGAATCGCCCCGTCCTCCTCTCCTTCGCGTTCGCCAGCCTCTTCTCCCTCGCGGCCGCGGCCCAGCCTGTGCCCGCCATCCCGGCAGCGTCAACGTCGCTTACCCTTGCCGGCGAGATCACCAACACGACGCACGACGTCACCGCTCCCGTCCGGTTCGAGCTCACTTTCGCCGACGGGCCTATCACTGGTTTTCTTTCCGTCGATAAACCCCTGCTCGCCGGCCGCTGGCCCGTCGAAGGCACACGCCGCGGCGCCTGGCTGGAAATTGTCTGCAGGCAAACCCCCGCGACCCGCCTCGTCCTGCGCGGTGTCTTGAGCGCGACGGATCTGCGCGGCACTTACATTTTCGGCGGCGCCGGTGAACTGGTCCAATACGGCCGCTTCCAAGCGAAGGTTATCCCCGTCGCGGCCACGCCAGACGCGAAATAATCGCGGCGTGGTGTTGCGCTTCCGCACGCGGCTTGCCACCGCCTCGCCCGCCCCTACGCTGCCGGCATGGAAGAAGCGGCGGATCTCACCCCGGGGCGCATGCAGAAAAAGCCCAACATCGCCATCCGCGGCGAACTGCGCGACTACCTGCGGCAATTCCGGCGCGAGCGCGAACTCCCCATCAGCTACGCGCGGCTCCGCGATTTCCACGAGGCCATCCCGCTCCTCGATGCCGAGGGCCGCAACACCCTGTGGGAAACCGTCGTCTACCGCGCCGAGGATATGCCCAAGCTCAACGAGGGCCTGAAACAGACCTACGCCCTCCTCAAGGTCGACGGCGATTTTTCCGTCGTGCAACACCTCTACATCGACCGCGTGGATTTCTGTTCCTTCGGCAACTCGACGCCGTTCCGCATCCGGATCGTGAATGCCTACAACGACAACCAGGACTATTTCTACGTGAAGAAAGGCGACGCCTCGCGCGTCTACGGGCTCGAGCTCGAGCACCTGCTCTCGCCCAACCGCCTGAATTTCCTCACGCACGGCGAGACGCTCGTCGAGGAACACATCGTCGGCATCCCGGGCGACACGTTCGCCGATCGCTGGCTGCACAACCCCGAGCTCAAGCCCATCCGTATCGCCAAGGAGTTCGTGAAGTTCAACGAGCGCTGCTTTGTCCGCCTGCTCGGCGATATGCGCAGCTACAACTTCGTCATCGTGCTCACGCCCGACTTCGAGGGCTGGCAGGTGCGCGTCCGCGCGATGGACTTCGACCAGCAATCCTACAACGGCCGCAAAAACTTTTACCTCCCGCAATTCTTCAAGGAAAACGCGCCGCTCGTGAATTATTGCCAGAAGCTGCTCAACCCGAAAACCGCGCTGCAATACCAGCGCGAGGAACAGTCTCTCGTGCTGCAACGCGCGGAGCTGTCACCGCGCCGGCTCAACCCGCTGCTCGCCGCGATGTCCGCCGACCCGATCGCGCCGCCGGAAAACGTGCGCCAGCTCGCCGAGGGACTTGCGGAGCATTACCAGTCCTCGCGGTTTCAGCACTGCACCGGCATGGGCGAACTCGTGAGCGAGAGCCTCGCCATCCTCCACGAACGCCATGCTGCCACCGGCCCCGACGCCACTACCGAGATGATGATGTAGGGTGCGGGCAGGACACGCCCTCGCCGCATTCCACGTCGCGGCAGCGGGCCTATGGTTTGGGCGGGCGCGCGGGCTGGCCAGAAATGACCGGGCCAACCTTTCCCCGGATATCCGCGGGATTGTAAGATTTTTGTGCGGGAAAATGCAGCAATGGCAGGCCGGCGCTGGCAAAAGCTTCGTCCACGAAAGCATCACGTTGTTGGCGGTCTTCCGCTTCATGCGAGCTGTCGTCGAGTTCGATGCCCGCCACCGGAGCGAGGTCGTTGGTCCGCACAAGCAGGAAATCGACATGCTTGCGGTTGATGCGATTGCGGGCCGAGGTTCGTTCAGCTGGCTCTAAGCCGGTTTTCACACCGAGAATGTCCTCCAGTCGGACTTTGCCGAACACCCGCACGTCTGCTGGCAGAATTGATTCCAGCACGCCAAGGAAGGAACGCTCCGCTGGTGTGAACAGTGTCTTTTTCAGGTAATAGACACCAGCTTTGGCTCCACCGCCGGCCAACTTGGCTTTCAACACGGCCAAGACGACAACCACAACAACCACAACGACAACAACCACCAGGATCAGCTTCAGCATAAAATATCATCGCCTGTGTCCCAAGGCAATGGACGGAGGCTTGGGCATTTCTCACCCTGCGTCAAGTGGCAAGCGGGTCGGTCTTCTCGTTTTTACCACTGCACCGGCATGGACGAACTGGTGAGCGAAAGCCTCGCCATCCTCCACGAACGCCACGCCGCCACCGGCCCCGCCGCCACTACCGAGATGATGATGTAGCGTGCCCGGCCATTGTTCGGCTGCCTTGCGTGCGACGGAGCAAAACTTGGTCAGCCTAGTTTAAAACTCCACGTCGCGACAGCGGGCTTCGAGCGTGGCGGCGATAGCTTCGATCTGCTGCGGACTAAGAATCGTCCCACCCGCGGGCAGAAGCTTGCTGAGCCCCTTCGGATTCGTGACGCGACAAAGCCGGGAATCCCGCGAGGGCTTCAACTCCACCCACCATCCCGGTAGCGTGAGCATGGGTGTGACATGCACGCGGTCGCCGATCTCAGTCTTGAGTGTGTCGGCCAGCCAGACCGCATTACGCTCCGCTTGTTCGAGGCCGTGGTTGTCCTCGCCCCAAGGCCAGACGAGCTGGCGCCCGTCGAAATAGACCTTGTGATCATCGTAGCCCGGCCGAGCCCGGCCTTTGCGCCGTGTCTTGGTCTCGAGGACGAATACGCCGGTCGGTCCGACGGCGATATGGTCGATGTTGAATTTGGCGCCGTTATTCTGGCAAGGCACGTCGTGAAAGATGCGCCAGCCCTGTTGCTTGAGCGGTTCCAAGTGCTCGGCAACTATCCTTTCCCCGAAATAGCCGAGATAGCGGTTGTGGCTCTTCTGCGTCTTGGCGGCAAACCACCGCGCGGCAACAATGAAGCTGGCGATGAAAACTACGATTGAGACAGCCAGCCAACCCAGTTGTAGGTTCTCCGGAAAAGATTTTGTCCAGCCCGCCAGTGCAACGAGTAATGCGGCCGGGAGGCCCGCGGCTATCGCCACCCATAACGGCATGTTCGCTTCAAACTCTTGGCAGATTTTCAACTGGGTTTCACCCGGGCCGCGGAGGAGTTTGAAGTCGGCGCCAAACGGCTTGCGGGTTTTCCGCTGACGCATCTGCCACCAAAGCATGGTGAACGCGCAGAGCATGAAGAAGAGAAAGTAACCGACCGCAAAGAGACTGTTTTTCAAAGACATGATATAGGAGGTAGACAGGTGGGCGGGTGGCCGAAACCGCTAGCCGGAGACTGGGCACGCAAGAGTTGGCGTCAAATGTTCTGTCCGTCGGACGCGCAATGAACGATTGCTGTTGCCTCCTGTGCAACAATTCGACCCGGCTTCGTGTCCTTCGTGGTTATTGAACGAGCAACTCTGCTCTCTGCTTCCTTTGTTACCTCCCGTGCAAAACCCAAGCGATAATATCAGGCTCGCGGTGCGCGGCCGGAAGAACATCCTTCCCTCCATGTCGGAGCCCATCATTGCCCAGCGGTCGCCGTATGCCGTCAACGTCGAGGCGGGGAAGACCTACGCGTGGTGCGCCTGCGGCCACAGCCAGAACCAGCCCTTCTGCGACGGCGCCCACAAGGGGACGGGTTTCGCGCCCAAGTTGTTCAAAGCGGAGCAGTCGGGCCCGGTTTATTTCTGTGGGTGCAAGCACTCGCAGGCGGGTGCGACCTGCGACGGCTCGCACAAGACGCTGCCGCCTCCGGCCAGCAGCCTTAGCGCGGAGGAGCAGATGCAGCGTTTCGAGAAAGATCTGAAGGAAAACGACTGGGGCCACCAGCCGTGCTGAGCTGCATGCGATCAGCGGTCAGCTTGGACAGCATTAACAAAATTGGGGCCAGGATATTCACATGAGGCAACAGAGAGAGGCGTTGGAATCTGGACTGACACCGGAACTACTGTCCTCAGCTCGCTCTGCTATCTCCTGTAAACAATCCGACCGGCTCGTCTTCGTGGACTTCGTGGACTTCGTGGTTAAATTCCACCCTACTCGATCCGGCCTTCGTCGAACTCGATGAGGTCCACGACGCTGACGATCTGTCCGATGCGGTCGGCGCAGCCCATGTTGGTCAGCGCCTCGGCGAGAAATTCGCGGCCGCTCGGCGCGGAGCCTTTCTGCACGTAGTCGCGGTTCCATTTCGCCGCGCGCACGTCGGCGGGGAAAAGCGCCTTCAGCTTGGCGTCGATCTCGTCGTCGGTCGCGGACGCGAAGACGATTTTCTCCACCGCGGCGGGATCGATGCCGAGGTGCAGACTGAGAAAGCGGTCCATGCCGCGCTTGTAGTTTTTCGCGTAGCTTGGTGGGAG
>JANXWT010000499.1 GCA_025351035.1 Opitutia bacterium
CTTGGTTCCTTTGAGGTCGGCAATCACGACCTCGACATCGTGCTCCTTGTAGCGGTCGAGTTTCTGGAAATTCTCCACGCGGATCAGTTTTCCGTCGGTACGCATGAGCTCGTAGCCCTGCTTCCCGATCCACTTGGCGATGGGCTCGTGGTGGCCTTTGCGGCTGCGGACGAGCGGGGCGCAGAGGTAGAGATGCTTCGCCTTTTTCGCCTTGGGTGTCGCAAGGACTTTCGCGAGCAACGCGCGGAGTTGTCCGGTCGAGAGTGGCGTGACTGGGCGACCGGTCTCGGGATGGTGCTGCACGCCGAGGCGCGCGTAGAGCAGGCGCAGGTATTGCGCGACCTCGGTGATGGTGGCGACGGTGGACTTGCGCGAACCGCGGGTGACGCGTTGCTCGATGGCGACAGTCGGCGGGATGCCCGTGAGCCGGTCGATGTCGGGCCGCGGAAGCTGTTCGACGAATTGCCGGGCATAGGGCGACATGGATTCCATGAAGCGCCGCTGGCCCTCGGCAAAAATGATGTCGAATGCGAGCGTGGACTTGCCCGAGCCGGATACACCGGTGATCACCGAGAGCTGGCGGTGCGGGATGGTGACCGAAATGTTTTTGAGATTGTTCTCCCGCGCACCGATCAAGGTCAGTTCGCCACTGCCCAGAGTCAGTCCGGCTTGATAAGGCGCGGGGTCCTCGGCGGCGGCGAGGGCAATGTCATCTATTATATGACATTGACTGAGGGCGGCGGCGAGGAACGGCGAGGTGGCGGTGACGGAGCGGGCGAGGTTTTCGGGCGTGCCTTCGGCAATGACGCGGCCGCCTAGTGCGCCGGCTTCGGGGCCGATTTCGAGAATCCAATCGGCGGATTTCAGCACGTCGAGGTTGTGCTCGATGACGACGACGCTGTGGCCGTGGTCGACGATGCACTGGAGGACTTCGAGCAATCGCTTGACGTCGTGGCGGTGGAGGCCGGTGGTGGGCTCGTCGAGAAGGAGCAATGCGGTTTCGGGAATTTTCGATTTTTGATTCTCGATTTTCGATTCGGTCTCGCGGGAGCCTGGCCCTTCATTGTTCGTGAACTCGCTAAGGTAGCGGACGAGTTTGAGACGCTGGGATTCGCCGCCGGAGAGAGTGTTGAGCGGCTGGCCGAGCGGCAGGTAACCGACGCCGACTTCATCAAGCGCGCCGAGGCGGCGGCAGATTTCGGCGAGCGCGGCGTCCCGTTGCGGCGTGCTCGCCGCCCGGGATGCGTCCGCAGCACTCGCGCGCTCCTGTTGCTGCCCGCTGGCAGCCCGGGACCAGTCGCCCCGCCTACGCGCTGGCTGGCATTCGTCGCGATTCTGCGGCGCAAAGAGCGGCAGCGCGTCGGCGATAGTCGTCGCGAGCAACTCCGAAACGGTGAGCCCATTCCAGCGCACGGCGAGCACCTCGGGTTTAAAGCGGCGGCCCTCGCAGATGGGGCAGGGCACGAAGACGTCGGAGAGGAACTGCATCTCGACCCGCTCGCTGCCGAGCCCCTGGCAATGATCGCAACGGCCGTCACCGCTGTTGAACGAAAAACTTGAGGCGTTGAAGCCAGCTTCCTGGGCGGTGGGCGTGGCGGCGTAGAGTTCGCGGATGAGTTCCCACGCCTCGCAGTAGAGTGCGGGGTTCGAGCGCGGTGTGCGGCTGAGCGGCGATTGGTCGACGAGAACGATCTCGGAGAACGCGAGGTCGGACTTGAGGCTCTCAATCTCGGCCGGGTCGTCGGTCATCTGGCTGCGCTGGTTGAGCAGGCCCTGATGAATGACGTTGTCGAGCAGTGTGGATTTGCCCGAGCCGGAAACGCCCGAGAGACAGACGAGGCGTTGGAGCGGGAGCCGGAACGAAAGCTGCCGGACGTTGTGCTTCGAGGCGTTGGTGAAATTCAGCCACGGAGTTTTCGCATCGCAGGCTCGGCGTTGGGCGGGCAGGTCGACACGCTGACGGCCGGAGAAATATGAGCCGGTGATGCTGCGCGACGAGCGGAGCATGTCGCCGACGTTGCCCTGGAAGACGATATTGCCGCCGCGCGCCCCGGGCTCGGGGCCGATTTCGACGACGTGGTCGGCGGCGCGAATCATCGCTTCGTCGTGCTCGACGACGACGACGGTGTTGCCCGTGTCGGTGAGCGTGCGGAGGATGCCGAGCAAGCGGTCGATGTCGCGCGGGTGGAGGCCGACGGACGGTTCGTCGAGGACGAAGAGTGTGTCGACGAGCGAAGTGCCGAGACAGGAGGTGAGGTTGACGCGCTGGACTTCGCCGCCGGAGAGCGTGCGCGAACTGCGGTCGAGCGTCAGGTAGCCAAGGCCGACCTGCCCGAGATAGCGGAGCCGCGTGACGATGGAGTCGTAGGCGACCGCGGCGCTGTGCGCTCCCGGTGACGAGGGATGAGTTGCCAGTGACGAGTCGGAGGCGATCAGAGCGAGGAGTTCGCTGATGGGAAGCTGGTAGAGTTGCGGGAGCGAGTAGCCGCGCCATTTCCAGCAAAGCGCTTCCGGTTGGAGACGGAGGCCGCGGCAGTCGGGACACTGGTTGTAGGCGCGGTAACGCGAGAGGAAGACGCGCACGTGCATCTTGTAGGTGCGGGCTTCGAGGTAGCGGAAGAAACCCTTAAGCCCATACCAGTATTGCGGCCACTGGTGGGCGGCACCATCGTAGCCGGGCGAGCCGTCGATCACGAAAGATTTTTGCGCCGGCGTGAGGGCGGCGAAGGGGATGCCAGTGGGGAGGCCGAACTTCGGGGCGAACTTAAGGAGGTCGCGTTTGGATTCGCTGAAGACTGCGCCCTCGAAGGCCCGGATCGCACCGTCCTCAATCGACAGTGAGTGGTCGGGAATGGCGAGACGGTAGTCGATGTCGATGACGCGGCCGAAGCCGCGGCACTTGGGGCAGGCACCTAGTGGCGAGTTAAAGGAGAAGAGCGCGGGCGACGCGGGGCGGAAAGTGCGGCCGGTCTTCGGCGAGTGCAAACCGCGGGAGAAATGGCCGGCGGGAGCAAGACCGTTCGCGGCGAACAGATAAACCTGTCCGTGGCCGAAGTGGAGGGCGGTTTCGCACGCTTCGACGAATCGGGGCTTGTTCGCGGTGGCGATGGCGAGACGGTCTTGGATGACGAAGAGGTGGGAAGTAGCGAGCAGCGGGTAGCGAGGAGCAAGCAGGGAAGAGAGGAGATCGTCGATCCGGGCTAATGCGAGCGAACCGTCCTTCGTCGGCGAGAGCACGCGGGTGTAGCCTTGGCTCTTGATGCTCGTGAGGACTTCTGGCCAAGCGAGCTTGTCGGGCTTGGCGATGCGGAAGCACAGGAGCAGCGTGGCGGCGGCATGGGATGCCTGGGTTTTGGCCCAGACAGTCTGCGGGGTGTCATCCTCGACCTGCTCGCCGGTCTCGGGGTCGTAGCAAGCGGCGCTGTGGCTGAACCAGACTTTGGCGAAGTCGGTGAGCTCGGTCATCGTGCCGACGGTGGAACGCGAGGTCTTGACGGTGTTGGTCTGCTGGATGGCGATCGAGGGGCGGATGTTTTCGACGGAATCAACCTTGGGTTTGTCGAGCAATTCGAGGAACTGGCGCGTGTAAGCGGAGAAAGTCTCGACGTAGCGGCGCTGGCCTTCGGCGTGCAGCGTGTCGAAGACGAGCGACGACTTGCCGGCCCCGCTCAGGCCGGTGACAACAATGAATTTGCCGAGCGGCAGATCGAGGTCGAAGCCTTGGAGATTATTCTGGCGGACGCCGCGCAGGCGAATGGAGTCGGAGGCGGAGTTGGCCACAGGCGGACACGGATGCCCACGCGCTCGAAAAACTCAAACGCTCAATTTACTGAGACGGGGACGGTCGCGGACTTGGGTCCGGCGTATTTGTTGAACAAGGTGAGATGCGCCTGCACCTGGCGTTGCGGATGAAAATTGCGGCGGGCGTATTCGCGGGCGGTGCCGCTGAAACGCGCCCGCAGCGCCGGCTCGCGCACGAGCCGGATGAGTTGGTCGATGAAGCCAGGGCGGTCGCGGTTGGCGATGAGGTAGCCGGACTGGCCGGGCAGGAAACACTCGCCGATGCCGACGACGTCGTAGGCGACGGCGGGCAGGCCGCGGAGCTGGGCCTCAAGGAGGAAATTCGAGAGCGACTCGCTTTGCGAGGTGAGCAAGGCGACATCGGCACCGTCGTAGATGCCCATGGGGTCGGCATGGTAACCGAGGAATTTCACGCGACCGGCGAGACCGAGGTCGGTGGCGAGTTTTTCGCAACGGGTGCGGGTGGGCCCGACGCCGACGAGCCAAAGCTGCCAGTCGAGGTAGCCGGGGAGCCGCGAGCAAATCTCGATGAGTTCCCGCTGGTTTTTTTCGGGACGGAACATCGCGATGTTGAGAAGCACGGTCGTGTTGGACCCGGCACCGTGCGTGCGCCGGAGCTCGAGATTGCGGCTCGGTGCGGAGTCGGTGTAACGCACGAGCGGATTGTGGATGACCGTGACCTTGACTTCGGGGATGCGATAGATCTCAGCAAGGACGCGCTTGGCGACAAAACTGTTGGCAATGATGTGGTGGCAGGCGCGCAGCGAGCGGACGAAAAGAAAGGGAAGGGGTTTGCCCGTGTGCATGGTGCAGATTACGGCGGCTTGGGGCAGCCGGGACTGGATAAGCCCGGCGTAGCAATTGGCCATTCGGCCCATACAGAGGACGACTTGCGGGGAGATTTTGCGGACGAGACCGCGCAGGCCGGGCGCAAACCAGTCGAGATGCCAGTCGCGTTTTTGCAAAGAATGATAGGCGAAGTTGGGCTGCCAACTGTCGGTGGCGAGCTGCCCGCCGGGCCGGAAAGTGACGAGGGAGACGTCGTGCCCGGCATCGGCGAACGCGCTGGCAAGGAAGACCGACTGCCGCTCGGTGCCGCCGCTGCGCAGGTAGTCCTGAATGATGAGAATTTTCATTGCTCCGCGCGAAAGGATGGCTCCATTTTCCACCATCTTTCAATGAACAACGGATTCGTCAACCTGCTCGTGCGTTGGTCGGTGCTCGCCATCGGCGTCGTGCTCAGCACCAAGCTGGTGCACGGCATCAGCTACGATGACGGCGAGACCCTGCTCATCGTCGTGCTCGTGCTGAGTTTCTTCAACGCCGTGCTGAAGCCCGTGCTGCTGCTCTTCACGCTGCCGTTCATTTTCCTGACGCTCGGCATCGGCATCTGGATCATCAACGCGTGCCTGTTCTACTTCGTGGGGCGACTCGTTGAGGGCTTTCATGTCGCCACTTTCGGCGCGGCGTTGTGGGGTGCGCTGATCGTCAGCCTGACGAACATGATTTTGAGC
>JANXWT010000013.1 GCA_025351035.1 Opitutia bacterium
GTCGGGCCGAGCGCATGCTCCGCCCGACACCGCGCGACCGGATTGCACCCGAACACGTGCGGCCGGCGGCGGCGCAGGCGAAGTCACTCGCGCGGCTCTACCGCAGCGGGCTCGTGGAATTCGCGGCGAAGGCACCGGCGCCGCAGCGGAAATCTCTCGACGCCGCAGGCGAAGCAGCCGCGGTCGCGCTGGAAAAATTCGGCGCGTTCCTCGATCAGCTCGCGACTGAGGCGCACGGCTCGGCGCGGCTGGGCGTGGATTACGCGGAGACTTTCCGGCTTTATCTGCACACCGAGGAGAAGCCGGCGGATTTGTTGAGGAAATTCGAGAGCGATCTCGTCACGCTGCGTCGCGAAGTGGCGGCGTATGGCCGGCAAGTCTGGCCGCAGTTGCTGCCGACGGAAGCGAGGCCCACCGACGACACCGCGGTGATTCGCCGGTTGTTTTCGCTCGTAGAAGAGCAGCACGACACCGAGGTCGCTGACTACGTGCGCTATTGGCAGGAGGTGCTGCCGCAACTGGAGGCGAGCGTGCGCGAGAAGGGCATCGTGACACTGCCCGAGCCGCGCACTTTGAAGATCAGGCCTGCGCCGAGCTATCTTCTCGGGCAGTCGTTCGGGGGAGTTTTTCCCGCCGGGCCGTATCGGTCGAATGGCCAGACGCTGCTGTTGCTGCCAGTGCCGAGTGCCGAGGCCGACGCGGCGGAGCGCGCGAAATTTTTCCGGGCCTTCAACCGGCCGTTCAGCAAAATGATCGCGGCGCACGAGGCGCTGCCGGGACATTACGTGCAGTTGAAGATTGCGGCGCACCAGTCGCATGAAGTGCGCGCGATTTTCCCGGACCACGTCTACGCGGAAGGCTGGGGGACTTTCGTCGAGCGCCTGATGCTCGATGAAGGCTGGGGTGGGCCGGCGGAGCGGCTCGCCCATTTGAAGAAGCAGCTGGAGAACTGCACGCGGGCCATCGTGGACATCCGCGTGCATACGACGGACGCGAACCGCGAGGAGATTGCTCGCTTTGTGCGCGATGAAGGGTTGCAGGACGAACAGCTCGGGGAAAACCTGTGGTTTCGCACGCTGACGAGCGCGCCGCAGATTGTCACCTACCACCTCGGCTACCGGGAGATCAGTGCGTTGTATCACGAGGCCCGCGCCCGCGAAGGCGCCCAGTTCAATTTGCGGGCTTTTGATGACTGGTTGCTGAGCCATGGCGCGATCCCGCTGAGCCACTACCGCGAGGAATTGGGGGCGCGATAAGGGAGGTTTTGCCCGCGGAGTGCGGCGCGATTTCAGTTCTTGCGGAAGCCAAAATTTTGACTCAACTTGCGCGCTCGTTTCGTAAGGCGCGGTAGCCAAGTGGTAAGGCCGAGCTCTGCAAAAGCTCTATCGGCGGTTCGATTCCGCCCCGCGCCTCCAAATTTAACGGCCGTGAATCCACCTCGGCAACAAGGGTCGGCGCGGCCAGGCTACCGGCGGCGGGAGGGCATTCGGTGGAGACTGAATGGGCCGGGCATTGGCTGGCAGCTGGCTTTGTTGAACCAGCTTCGGATGGTTTTTCCGTGAGCGCCTCGGCGATTTCGCAAAGCCAAGTTGTGGGTTGACCGTGCGGTTTGGTTGCGTTTTATAGGCCACGCTTGGTGCAATTTGCCCTACGACTTGGTTGTGCCAATACGCTATCCCTTCAATGATTGCTCAACTACGGACACAAGGTGCGCGGCCCCGGATGATATCTTGGTGAGCCGCACCTGATCCCGAACAGAATCTGCCACTCGTTCAATTCTCCACATGGCAACCACGGATCCCATTCAATTTGAGCGAGCGGCCATGGGCCGGAGATTTTTCCGGAGGGATTTCCTGCGGCTCGCAGTTTTCGCCTTGGGTTGCGTGGCTTGGCCGATGGTGGGACAGGGAGCTTCGGTGATAATCGCAGGAAATTCAGCCGTGAACATGACGAAGGACGACGGCCCGCGCAACGTGACGGTCGGCTTTTTTGACGACAAGAGCGGCGAACGAGTCGGCCGACTGCAGATCAGTCTGATGACGCTCGGCTACCGGCATCAAGGGGTGTTTCGTGTCGCGTGGAAACCGCAGGTGACTTTGACCGGCGTGACCCTGAGCCTGAGCGACCCGGCCGCGGGCAAAACGATTGGCCGGGAAATGCCCGAGGCGCTGCGCAGCATCGGAGCGGCCGGCGCGTTGTTGCTGCGCGAGGTGAAACTGGAAATCCAGCAGCCGAACGCCATTCGAATCGAGGCGCGCACGGCGGAATTCACGCCTGCGGGCGATCTGCTGCTGCTGCAGGCGAAGCGCGCCGGTGAGCCGGACGAGGGCGCGGGGAATTTTCTGTTTCGTCTGACCGGTCCCCAGGCTGGGACGGTCGATCGGCTCTCACTTTCCGCTCCGCGCACCTCGAACCCTTTGCAAGTCGTCACCCTTCGCAATCCCTGACAGCCATGAAAAATATCCTCCGGCAATTCGCCTTCAGTCTGATTCTTGCGGCCGCCGCCAGCACGGCTTGGGCCGTGTCGCCCGCCGACCAGAAAATCGCCGACGGTCGCGCGGCGCTCGTGGCGCATGACCTCGTGACCGCCCGGTTGCGGTTCACCGAGGCGCGGGCGTTGGACGCGTCGAACCAGATGGCCGCTGCCTTGCTCGGCTTCACGCGCTTTTTCGCCTTCGTCGGGGACCCGGCAGCGCAAAGTTTCATGGATGGGGCCGGCTTCTCCGCGAATGGCCGGGATGTTTACAACTTCACGTCGAACATTCCGCAAGACGCCAATGGCGAGCCCGTGCTGCCGGCAAACTACAATCTGCAGACGCCGATGAATTTTCTCCGCGACAGCGTGGCGCCCGAGACCGCGACGATCCGGGGCCATCTCGCCGCAGTGACCGACAATGCCTTCGTGCTGACGCTCTCGGCGCAGGAGACCACCAGCGTCTCGATTACGGCCGACAAGGGCGACATTCTGATGGCGCAGGCGGGCCTGCGGGCCTTCGAGTTTTTCGTCCACTTCCTCAATGGCCAAAACCTGAATGTCGATCTGCCGGCCGTGCAGGAATTGGGCCGGGGGAATTTGCTGACGCTGCCAAAACTGCTCAAGGACAACCCCAATCTCCTGACGGCCGGCTCGAGCTCCGAGCGTGCCGCCGCCCGCGCCGCATTGTTGGATGTGATTTCCCTCTACCGGCAGGCCTCGGCCTTTGTGCGGGGGCGGCCCGTCGCCGTCGGACAGGAG
>JANXWT010000035.1 GCA_025351035.1 Opitutia bacterium
ACCAGCCTTGTCCTCTTCGGCTTCGTCCACGCCTTGTTGCTCTATGGCCGGGTCCGTTTCCCGCGCGAGGAAGTGGTCTTTGGCACCGTGGTCGCCCTCCTCGCCAACCTTTTCCTTTTCCTCGTGCTCTCTTTCATGCTCATCGGCGACAACCCCCGCCCCGCCGCCGCGTGGCTCCGACTCTTTGCTGATCTCATCGCTTCGCAACTCGTCATCACGTTCATCACGCCATGGTTCCTTTCACTCCAAGCTCAGCTGCTCGCCCTCGTCCGCATCCACCCCGAAACCGGCCGGCGGCTGCTGACTTGATTCCGCGCCGCGCCCGCTCCCTTCCCCGCCGTGAGCAAGCTCATCGAGACCCACAGCGCCCGCAACCCGCGGCTCCTGCTTTTCCATGGTCTCGTCATCGTCCTCGCGGTGGTGCTGGTCGGCGGACTCGCCTGGCGCCAGCTTTTCCACAGCGGCTTCTACAACGAGCGCGAACGCCGGCAAAACCAGCGCCGCGTCATCGTGCCCGGTCCGCGTGGCAACATCTACGACCGCGAGGGCCGCGTGCTCGTCGGCAACCGCCCGCGTTTTTCCGTCGTGCTCAACCTCGCCGACCTGCGCGGCGAACTCCGCACCGAGTTCGTCACGGTCATGCGCAACTACCGCGAGTTCGCGAAAGGCGAGCGCCCCACTTCCGATCAACTCGAAAGTCTCGCCCGCGCATCGGTCGCGCAACATTATCTCGATGAGATCAACGCCATCCTCGGGCGCCGCGAGAAAGTCCGCCCGCGCGACCTCGACCGGCATTTTTCCCAGACCCTCCTCCTGCCCTACATCCTCCTCGATGATCTCGCGCCCGGGGAATACGCCCGCCTCATCGAACGCCTGTCCGTCACTTCGCCACTCCAGGTTTACACCTCCAGCACGCGCTCGTATCCCTACGGCTCTGCTGCCGCGCACACTCTCGGCTTCGTCGGCATCAACGACGATCCCATCGCCGATGATTTTCCCGGCGAGGATTTGCTGACGTTCAAGATGAAGGGCTCGCTCGGCCGCGCGGGTCTCGAGAAAAAATTCGATGAGCACCTCCAAGGCGAGACCGGCGGCGCCATCTACCGCGTCGCGATTGATGGCTACAAGGTCGACCTCCCCATCGAGAAACGTCTCCCCGTGCAAGGCCACAATCTCACCACCTCGCTCGACATCGACCTCCAGCTCGCCGCCGAGAAAGCCATGGAAGGCCGCGTCGGCGCCGCCGTTGCGCTCGACGTCCGCACCGGCGAGGTGCTCGTGCTCGCCTCGAAGCCCGACTACGACCTCAACACCTTCGTGCCGCGCCTCTCACACGACGAGGCCGCGCAGATTGAGGAGACCGGCGGTTGGCTCAACCGCGCCATCCAAGGCGTCTACCCCGTCGGCTCCACTTTCAAGCTCATCACCGCCATCGCCGGTCTGCGCTCCGGGGCCATCGACCGCGACCTCTCCTCCGTCATCTGCCCCGGCTACTACATGGTCGGCAATCGGCGCTTCCCCTGCAACGCCCACTACGGTCACGGTGAGCGCAGCTTCGTCGGCGCCATCCGCGACTCCTGCAATGTGTTCTTCTACAAATACGGCATCGACACGGGCGGCGACCTCATGGCTGCTGAGGCGCGCCGCTTCGGCTACGACCGCCCCACCGGCATCGAGCTCCCTTACGAAACGCACCGCATGCTCGTCGCCGATCCGGCGTGGAAAGCAAAAAACCTCAACGAACCGTGGTTCCCCGGCGACTCCGCCAACATGGCTATCGGCCAAGGCTTCCTCGACGTCACCCCCCTGCAAGTCGCGTGCTTCGTCGCCTCCCTCGCGCGCGGTGAGACTGAGACCAAGCCCACCATCCTCCACGTCGCCGGCCGCCCCGCGCAGCACAGCGCGCCCATTGGGCTCGATCCCGCCGACTATGACGCCATCCTCAACGGCATGATGCAAGGCTACCAGATCGGCACCGGCCGCCTTGCGCGCATCGACGGACTCAGCGCCGCCACCAAGACCGGGACCGCGCAGAAACGCACGCCGCAAGGCACGATCGAGCTCGCGTGGATGATCGCCTTCGCGCCCGCCGAGAATCCTCAGATCGCCATCGCCGTCTGCCTCGAAAGCCAGGAACCCGACGCCAGCTTCGGCGGCGGCGTGTATTCTTCGCCGATCGTCAAAGCCATCCTCGAAGCCTGGAAAAACAAGCAAGACCACCCCGCCGAAAAAGCCCCGATCTTCAAGGTGGGGCTGTAGAAACGAGCAAACAACCACCTTGGGAGGAGATGAAACTAGGCAAGTCCAGTCCAGCAACCCCGCAGCCGTTCTCAGGCATTGGCGTCTATTTCACTTCTGAAGTTCACTCGGTAAAGTGCGAAGCGGGATACCTACGCGCCGACAAACTAAACACAACGTCATAAGTAATTGCCTATTGTGGTGGCCTGGGTTATCGTCCGTGCAATGAAAGCACTGACGATATCCGATCAAGAAAACATGATCCTGGCCTTGCAGGACGAAATCCGCCGCAACGACACCTCGCGTT
>JANXWT010000062.1 GCA_025351035.1 Opitutia bacterium
GGTTTTCCTGCAGGTAGGAGCCGTGGGTCAGGGCCTCAAGTAGCAACGCGGGGTTGCGGAACGCGTAGCCGAGACGCTGCTGCAGGGCGGTCAGTTGCTCGGCGGAGGTCATCGCTCAGGAGCTGGCGCTGGAATAGCGGCGCAATCCGCTTTGGAAGACGAGCAGTGCCACAGTAAACCACGCGAGCGCGATAGCGACCATCCAACCGAATTGTGGCAGGCTGAAGCCGTGGCGAAGGACGTTGGCGGGGATGTTGCTCACCACGACGGCGGGCAGCAGATAAACGAAGAGAACCTTGGAGATGCCCTTGAAGGCTTCGCGGGGCAGTCGGGAAAATTGGTAGATGACGAAGTAGCTGCCTTCGATGCCTTGCGAACTGGTGATCCAGAATGAGAGCGCGATGATCAAGACCATCGTGCTGTAATGCAGAATGACGCCGCACGCGATCAGCATACCGTAGACGGCGAGGTCGAACGCGCCGGGGTGCAGCCCGAGTTTGTTCGCCGAGTAGACCACGACGGCGATGCCGACGAGCGAGTTGATCAGACCGTCCGGGTCGAGCTTGCGGGTCGAGATCATGAACAGCGGGTTGCCCGGCTGCGCGAGGAAGAAGTCGAAGTGCCCGCTACGGACGTTGCGGCCGACCTCGAAGAGATTGCTCCAGAAAAATCCGGTGAAGAGCCGCTGGATCGTCATGGAGGTGCCGACGAGGAGGAGCATCTCGTATTTCGTCCAGCCCGCGATGTCGCTGGTGTGATCATAGATGACCTGCACCAGGAGGAGGTTGACCATCATCCACGTGAACTCGACCAGCGACCACAGGAAGAAATCGAAGCGGAACATCATCGTGCGGATGATGGCGTAGCGGGCGGAGGCGAGCCAGAGGCGCGCGTAGTGGCGGAGTCCCATGGTGGTCAGCCGCCGACGGCGGTGTGGTGGCGCAGCCCGCGGCGCCAGAGGAGTTGGGCGAGCCCGTAGAGCGTGAGCACCCAGAAAAACTGCAGCACGAGCCCGCGCGCGATGAGCGTGGCGTCGATGCGCCCCGTGATGATCGCGGCCGGGAAATACATCTGGTAGTAGAACGGCAGGTATTGCGCGACTTTGAAGACCGCGGCCGGCATCAGATCGAGCGGGAACATCTGCCCGCCGAGGAGCGTCTCGATCGCGAACGAGAGAATGATGAAGCCTTGGATATCGAGAAACCAAAACGTCAGCATGCCGAAGCAGTAGGCGATGCTGAACTGGATGAGCGCCGCCATCGCCACCGCCGGCACCGCGAGGGCGAAGCGGTTGAAATCCATCGTGAGGGTGAGATTTTCGTGGATCACCGGCATCGCCAGCAGCAGCGGCAAAATGACCAGTGCGCCCGAAACCGTGCGGGCCGCCACGAAAATACTGAAGCGATACGCGTAGTAATTGACCGGCTTGAGCAGGAACTGGTTGATGAGGCCATTGCGGATTTCCTCGCTGATCTGGTAGTCCTCGTTGAACGCACCGACGAGGAATTGCAGCACGAAGAGGAGGACGAAGTAGGTGAGCGTCTGGTTGACGTTGAAGCCGCCGATCTGGTCGAGGTCCTTGTAGGCCGCGCCCCAAAGGATGAACACCACGGCAAGACTGAAGAGCGAGAATACCCCGCGAATCGCGAAATTCCAGCGGTAAACCAGATTGCCCTGGAGTCCGACGAGGAAGACGTGGCGGTATTTGGTGAGCGTGGCGAACACGGGGGATGAAAGTAGCGAGCAGCGGGTAGCGAGTAGTCAGCAATGAACGGCGCAAATCGCAAGCGCCGGGACGCGGCCCTGCACGCGAGCCAAGGCACGGCGCGCTTTCCAACTACTCGGTCAACTTGAAGCGCGTGGCGACTTCCTTCGCGAGGGCGGTGTAGGCGGTGGCCCCGGGGTTGTGCGGGTCGTAGGCGAAAATCGGTTTACCGAAGCTGGGGGCTTCGCTGAGCCGGACAGTGCGCGGGATGAGGGTCTCAAAAATTTTGCTGGACAGGTGCTGGCGCACTTCGTCGACGACTTGGCGCGAGAGGTTCAGGCGGTTGTCGAACATCGTCATTACGATGCCGCCGACATCAAGCGTGGGGTTGATGCCGGCCTTTTTCAGACGGTCGACGACCTTGAGAATCTGGCCGAGGCCCTCGAGCGCCATGTATTCGCATTGGAGCGCGATGAGCAGGTGGTCGGCGGCGGCGAGGGAGTTCATCGAAAGCATGCCGAGTGCGGGTGGGCAATCGATGATGATGACGCGGTAGCCGCCGGAGTTGCGGATGGGTTCGAGCACGGACTTCAGACGCAAAAGGTAATTTTCCTGCTGGGCCAGCTCGATCTCGATCGCGGCGAGGTCGACTTCGGACGGGATGAGCGCGAGGTGCGGCCACTCGGTGGGCGTGAGCATCTCGAACGCACTGCCTTCGCCGCGGAGCGGGCCGTAGAGGCTCCGGCCTTCTTGTTTCTCGATGCCGAGGGCGCTCGTCGCGTTGGCCTGCGGGTCGAGATCGACGACGAGCGTGTGGATCTGGCGCGCGGCGAGGGCCGCGGCGAGATTGACCGCCGTGGTGGTCTTGCCGACGCCGCCCTTCTGGTTGGCGATGGTGAATACAGTGCAGGCCATGGCGCGATTAACCGGAAAGTGGTGGCGGTAGTCTAGCGCGAACTGCGCGGTGCCCGGCATTGCCAAGAGTCGGCGCGGCTCCATGCTCGCAACCCGAATGCCGCGCTTTGCCCGCCAACTGTCTGTCGCCACCCTCGCTCTGACGCTGGGCGCGACTCTGCGGGCGGGTCCCACGGCGGTGGAGGATTTGACGTCGGCCTATCTTGAGCGGTGGGCGGAATTCCACCCCAGTCAGGCAACGCAGGCGGGGCGCATGGATTTTGACCAGAAGTTGGAAAACATCGATGAGACCTCCATCAAGCGTTGGCTGCAACTCGGCGAGGCCATCGCAAAAGCCGGGCAGTCTCTCGTTGGCGAGTCGTCGCTCTCCCGCGACGACCGGATCGATCTCGACGTGTTGCTCAATGCCATTGCGGGCGAGCGCCACTCGTTGCTGACCCGCGCTGTGCCGCAGCGCGATCCGCTTTTCTGGACGGAGATCGTGTCGAACGCCGCGATTTTCCTGCTGTTGCGTGACGACCAGCCAATGTCTGTGCGCATCGCGGCGCTTGAGGCACGCGCAAAAGCGATGCCGCGGCTGCTCGCCCAGGCTGAGCAAGCGCTCGGACCGACCTCGCGCGATCGCATCGCACCCGAGCACGTGCACCCCGCCGCCCGGCAGACGAAATCCCTCGCGCGTCTCTACCGCAGCGGGCTCGTGGAGTTCGCTGCGTCAGCACCCAAGGCGCAGCGGATCGCACTTGAGGCCGCGGGCGAGACAGCGGCGGTCGCATTGGAGAAATTTGCGGCGTTTCTCGACCAATTGGCGACCGAAGCCCGGGGCTCCGCACGACTGGGCGCGGATTACGCGGAGACCTTCCGGCTTTATCTGCACACCGAGGAGAAGCCCGCTGACTTGCTCATGAAATTTGAGAGTGACCTCGTCGAGCTGCGCCGCGAAGTGGCGGCGTATGGCCGGCAAGTCTGGCCGCAGTTGCTGC
>JANXWT010000073.1 GCA_025351035.1 Opitutia bacterium
TCAGCAACGGACTGATGGAAGCGGGCCACACGGTGCTGGAGAGCGAGGACACCGACTGGGCGCGCGGACTGCTCGATCTCACGGTGACCGAGCGCACGGCTTGGCGCGCGGATATCTGGGAGCGCACGCTCGTGAGTTTGCGGCGCGAACAAGCGCGCGGTGGTGTCGATCTGTTTCTCACCTATCTCGCTCCCGGGCAAATTGAGACCGGCGCTGTGCAAGCCGTCCGCGCCCTCGGCATTCCCTGCGTGAATTTTTTCTGCGACAACCTGCGCGAATACCGGCACCTGCCCTCGGAGTTCGCGCCCTTCGATCTGCACTGGGTGCCCGAGCACGGCGCGGAGGCACTCTACGCCGCCCGTCGTTGGAAATTCATCCACGCTCCGATGCCGTGCTGGATTCGACCGGAACAGCGCACGCGGCCTTCAGCGGAAACCGATGTGGTCAGCTTCGTCGGCTCCAAGGACCTGCTGCGCCAACGGCTGCTCGCTGATGCTGTGCGCGCCGGGCTGCCGTTGGAAATTCGCGGCAGCGGCTGGATCCCGCAGGAAGCCGCGCCCCGACACGTGCGCCCGCCGGTCTCGAATCGCGAACGCTTCGATTACTGGAACCGCTTGGTGCGCGCCCAAGGCTGGGCCGCCGCGTGGCGTCGCGCGACCGTTCGCTTCCGGCCTGTGCCCACGGGTGATTTTGATTTCACCCCCTTCGTGAAACCGTCGCCGCCGGCCGACGCCTACCAGCAGATCGTCGCAGAGAGCGCGGTCAGTCTCGGCATCAATCGTTTTCTCTCCTATCAGAAACCGGCGGACCAGATCAGCACTTACTCGCGACTGCGCGACATCGAGGCACCCATGCTCGGCGCCTGCTATCTCACCGAGTGGACCGAGGGACTGGACTTGCTCTACGAACCCGGCAGCGAAATCGAAACCTACCGCGATGCCACGGAACTCGCCGCCAAGGCCCGGGCGCTCCTCGTCGATCCTGCCCGTCGTCGCCGGATGCGCGCCGCCGCGCAACGCCGCGCTTTGAACGACCACAGCATCGGCCGCAGCATCGCCCGCATCACCGCGCAACTCGGCCTCGCCGAACGCCCCTCCGCATGAGTCTCCTGCTTTTTCACCCCAGTGTTGCGCCTTTCGTGCAACAGGTCGCACGCGCGTTGCACGAAACCGGGCAGCTCCATCGCTTCGTCACTTCGTTCCGTGATAATCCTGCCAGCAGCACCCAGCGAGCGGTCTGCGCGATCAGCAAGCTGGCCGGATTCGACCTTAGCCGCCAATTGGCACGCCGTGCGGTCACCGAAATTCCAGCCAATTTGGTCACGACTCATCCGTGGGGAGAGCTTCTGCGGCTGGTGGTCGCCCGCCTCGACCGCGACGGGCGCCTGCTCGACCATACCTGGGAGCGGACGGAGCAGGCCTTCGACCGCAAGGTCGCACGCAGCCTGCACGGGGGGTTGACCGGCATCTACGCATTTGAATACAGCTCGCTCGCGACCATCACGCGCGCCCGCGCCCTCGGGCTGCGCGTAGCCTACGATGTGCCCGCGCCGGAGCCGCGCTTTGTGCAATCGATCCTCGACCGCGAATTGGCAAGTTTTCCCGAGCTCGTCACCCCGTGGCACCGCTGGACGGCTGCGCGCGAAGAAGAACGTATCGCGCGCCGTCACGCGGAATTCCGCGCGGCTCACACGGTCATTGCCGCCTCCGAATTCACTCGTCGCAGTTTTGCTGCTGCCGGACTTGATGCCAGCAAAGTGCGCGTAGTGCCCTACGGGGCCCCTCCGCCCTGTTCCCGCGACGAAGCTCTCCAATGCGAATCCGGCGACGATGCCCCGCTCACTTTGATCTGGGCGGGCACGTTCAGCATCCGCAAGGGCGCACACCACGTGATTGACGCCTGGCGCGCGGGGAATTTCGGAAAGCACGCCCGGCTGCTGGTGTTCGGCAAAGTCCAGTTGCCGGCACGGGTGCTGCACCCTCTGCCCGCTGGACTGGAACTGCACGGCTCGATTCCCCGCCCGGAGTTGATGGAGCACTATCGCCGCAGCGATGCCCTGCTTTTCCCGACCCTCTGCGACGGTTTCGGCATGGTCGCCACGGAAGCCTGGTCGCGCGGCCTGCCTGTCATCACGACCGATCGCGCCGGTGCCGCTGACCTGCTCAAGCCCCGCCGCAACGGCCTGCTCATCCCCGCCGGCGACCCCGCCGCCCTCCGTGAATGCCTCGACTGGTGCCTGACGCACCGCTCCGAGTTGCGCGCTATGCGCGAAGAATCCCTCGCGACGGCCGCCGGCTGGCAATGGGAGGATTATCGCCGCATGCTTGTCAACATCCTGCGCGACACCGGCATTTTCTCCCGCGCATGAACCACGTTGCTCCGCTCATCTGTCTTTTGACCGATGGTCATTTGGCGTCGACGCCCCGGTTGCTCAAAGAAGCCGATGCCCTCGTCGGGGCCGGTTACCGCGTGCATGTCGTCGCCGGCAGGTATTACGAGCCCGTGGTTCCGCTTGACCGGGCAATCCTCGACACCGCGCGCTGGACCCACACCATCATCGACTACCGAAGCGGACCAGGCGTCTTCATGCGCAAGCTGCTCCGCCGCGCCGCGCGCAAAGTCGTCCGGCAAGCGCCCTTCGCCACCGTCAACATTGCGGCGCGCGCGCATCACGCGGAGTCGCTCCGCATCGGCGCGCTCGCGGCCCGCTTGCCCGTCTCTCTCTACATCGGCCACTGCCTCGCGGCGCTGCCGGCTGTCACATTCGCTGCGAAACAGCGCGGGGTCCCCTGCGGCTTTGACGCCGAGGATTTCCACGACGCCGAAACGAAAGCCGCACTCGCTGAACCCGCGTCGGTCGCCACGGCCCGCATCCTGCAGGCGCATTTGCTCCCCGCCTGCACACACCTCACGGCCGCGGCCCCGCTTATCGCCCGCCAATACGAACGAGTCTACGGCGTCAAAATGCGCACCGTGCTCAACGTCTTCCCGCGCTCTGAAGCACCGGTCGCGCCCGTCGACCCCGGTCCCATCAGCGAACAACGCCCTGCACGGTTCTACTGGTTTTCCCAGACGATCGGAGCGGGCCGCGGACTCGATGCGGTCGTCGCCGCGATGGCGCGCATGCGCACTCCAGCCGAACTCCACCTGCGCGGCATGGTGAGCCCGAGCTTCGCCACGCAGCTAACGTATCTGGCTTCGAAGGTCGGTCTGCAACGGCCGATCCAATTTCTGCCCGTCGCTCCGGCCGCCGAGATGGCGCGACTCGCCGCGAGCGCCGACCTCGGACTCTCCTGCGAGGAATCCCAGCCGCTGAACCGCGACCTTTGTCTCACCAATAAAATCTTCACCTACCTGCTCGCGGGGATTCCCCAGCTCCTCTCCGCCACCTCGGCCCAAAAGGCGCTCGCCCCCGAGCTGGGTGCCGCGGCGTTGCTCGAAGATATTTCCGATCCTGTCCGCACCGCGCAGCAGCTCGACGCATTTTTTACCGACTCCGTCCGCGTCGCCGCCGCCCACCGCACCGCGTGGGACCTCGCGCAGACCCGCTACTGCTGGGACGTGGAGCAAAAATACTTTCTCGGCTCGATCAAAGCGATCCTTGGTTCCCCATGACACTTGGTGAGTGCTTTGATGTGCGTCGCAATGCCTTCGCCTTTCTGCGACCGGCACTCTCGGTGCTGGTGATTCTCGGCCATGCATGGGAAGTTGGCGGTTACGGTCATGATCCACTAAAAACTACCTGTGACGTTACACTGGGCGCATTCGCGTTGCAGTCTTTTTTTG
>JANXWT010000110.1 GCA_025351035.1 Opitutia bacterium
CTCTGGGATGATCCGAAGATGGCGACGGCCGACGGACTGTTGGCGCAAGAGCGTGGCCACGTGAATTTCTATTCGAACCAGCACCGCCCGTTTGCCCGCGACTTGCTGCGTCAGGCCCTGCGGCACCCACGGGACATTTGGCTGTGCACCCACTTCAATCATGCCCCTCTGTGCTACCTCGTCTGTTGCTTGAGCCGTCGCCGTTTTGGCGTCATGCTGCATGCGGCCGAGCTCGATGATGTCCCCACCTGGTTGAAGCTGTTCAGCGTGCGCCGGGCGAATCAAGTGTTTGCGGTGTCGGAGTTCACCAAGAAAAAAGCCGTCCGCCTGGGAGTTAACCCCGAGCGGGTGACGGTGCTCTACAACGGGGTCGATGATCCGTGCCCCGACTATGTTCCCCGCACTACTCGCGACGAGAAGCAGACGGTTCTATTCGTCGGTCGCATGGACGAACGTTACAAGGGGCAGATGGAGCTGCTCGACGCCATGCAACTGCTGCGTCGGCGTCTGCCCGACTTGCGGCTGGTGTTTGTCGGTGGGGGCCGCACCTTTGTTGAGTGGAGGCACGAGAAACACGTGCGGAATCTGACCGACATTGTGGAGTTTCGCGGTCGCACGTCGGATGAAGAGCTGGCGCAAGCTTACGCGGAGGCGATGATCTTCGCGATGCCGAGCCATAACGAGGGCTTCGGGCTGGTCTACGCCGAAGCGATGGCCCACGGTGTGCCTTGCATCGGCAGCGATCGTGACGCGGCCTCCGAGGTGATCGTTCACGGCGAGACTGGTTTTTGCGTGCCGGCCGGCAATGCGACCGCGCTGGCCGATGCCATTATGACAATGGTAAAGTCTCCGGCGTTGCGCGAGCAATTCGCCCGCGCCAGCCGGGAGCGGTTCATCGCCAATTTCACGGCGCAACGTTATCAGGAGCGCTTGATTTCCGCCGTGACTGGCTGGCGCGATTCCCTCGGCTGAGCAGCCCAACGATTTACTCTCATGTGTGGTATCACCGGCATTTGGACGGCAAAACTCGGCGAAGCAGAGGTGCTCGCTCGCGTCACCGCCATGACCGGGCAGGTCAGCCATCGCGGCCCCGACGATACGGGCATCGAGACGGTCTCACGGCTGGAGAACGGGCCCTTCGTTGTCTTTGGCCACACGCGGTTGGCCATCATTGACCTTAGTCCGGGCGGGCACCAACCCATGGCCGATGTGCAGTCGGGCAACTGGATCACGTTCAACGGCGAGATCTACAACTATCGGGAATTGCGCGCGGAACTGGCCGGGCGGGGCCATGTTTTCCATTCGCAGAGCGATACCGAGGTGATCTTGCGCGCTTATGCGGAGTGGGGTGTCGGGTGCTGGCGCCGGCTGCGGGGCATCTTTGCGTTTGGACTTTGGGATGCCTACTACCGGGAACTGCATCTCGTGCGCGATCATCTCGGCGTCAAGCCCCTGTATTATGCGCTCACCTCGCAAGGCTTGGCCTTCGCCTCGGAAGTGCGCGCGATTCTGGCTGGCCGGTGGGCCGAGCGCCGCGTCTCGGGCGATGGACTGCGCTCCTTCCTGAAATATGGCTCGGTGCAGGAGCCCTGCACAATGGTCGGGGGAATTTCCTCGCTGGCGGCCGGGCATTATCTTACCTGCGATGAGAGCGGCGCGACCATCTCCCGGCACTACTGGTCGCTGCAGGAATGCCTGCTGCGCAACTGGGCTAAACTTCCCGCGGCGGCCGATGTGAGAGCCCAACTGGAGTCGAGTGTGCGCAGCCAATTGGTGGCCGACGTGCCGGTGGGAGTTTTTTTGAGCGCCGGCATCGATAGCACCGCCGTGGCGGCACTCGCCGCGCGGGCGCAACCCGGAGGCATCCATACTTTTTGCATCGGCACGGAGGATCCGGCCACCGACGAAAGTGCGGAAGCGGCGCGGAGCGCGGCCCTGCTCGGTTGCCAGCACACCAACCTGATCTTGGAAGGCCGCGTGGTGCGCGACAAGCTGACCGAGGC
>JANXWT010000116.1 GCA_025351035.1 Opitutia bacterium
GGTGCGGTCAGCGAAACGACGGGCGGTTGATTCGGACTCGTCACCGTCACGCTGACGGCGACGGAGTCGGTGGCTGCCCCCTGGTTATCGATGGCCCGGGCCTTAAAGGTGTAGCCGCCGGCCGACAGATTGCTCACTGGCCACTCGTAAGGCGCGGTCAGGTCCTCCCCCAGTTTCGCGGTTCCCTGGTAGAATTCCAACCGTGCGATCGAGCCGTCGGAGTCGGTGGCCTGGGCCGCCAAGGCAAATGCGGCCGGAGCGGTGAAGATCGCTCCACTGGCCGGCGCGGTCAGCAAGACACTCGGCGGCACATTATTGGTCTGCTGGGCGACCACGCGCAGCACACCGTTTCCGGCGACGGTGAGTCGGTCCGCGATCACGCCGCCAACCAATTGGCTGTTGGCGTTGATCGTGACCGAGCCGACGGGCGCCGTGACATAGCCGTAGAAACTCGCCCCGCCATTCAAGGTCAGACCGCCTGCGGAAATCTCCAGCCACAGGCTCGAGGGATCCGCGGCCACGCCCATCGAGCTGCTGGCGGTGACCCCGTTGGCGACAATAACAATTACCGGCCCGATAACCTGAAGCTGGCTCGCCCCAAATAGGCTGAGTTCTTGGAATTGGTAGACGGACGGTTGGATCGCGCCTGCGGTGCCGAGAGTGAACCCGGCGCTGCCGCTCGCGCTGAAGGTGCCGTAAGCACCGGCGGGCACGGTGAGCTGACCCGTGTTGCCCCCGGCCGTGAGGTTCCGCACCGCGGACCAGTTGATCGCTTGACCTGCAGAATTGATCGTCAAGTCAACCGAGCCTGACGGTGCCTGCGGTGGCATGACCCCGGGCAGCGACAGCGGATCGGTCAGCCGGACCACATGGCGCAAGGAAGCCGAACCGTTCAGGGTCACCTGATAGTTCCGTGGCGCGGTGGCGCCGGCCCCTTCCACCGTCCCCGCGTAGGCCGGATTGCCGTTCAATCGCACCGAGGGGGAACCCGGCACGAGGAGATCCTTCGTAATCACGGCACCGCCGTTGATGGCCACCGTTTCCCCCAGCATCTGCTGCACGGAACCCTCGACCGTCCCGTTCAGGATGGGAGCATGGCGCACTTGCGCCACTTGTCCCAAAAGGGGACTGCATAGCAATGTGAGAACCAGCGCAGCACCAACGGGCAATTTATTCATAGGGACTCGCTCCTTTGCGGCAGCGGCCCGTATGCCATCGCTCTAAGACGACAAACAGCTAGCTTTCAATTTCGCGGCGGCAAGAAAATAACGCGCTATACATTTTGCCTATAGTCCGCCTGTCACCAGAGCAAAAGCCATGCGCTTTTGGGGCCGGGACGTGGTGGCGAAATCTCTGATCCCGGACGGATAATTTGGAAAAGTTATTTATGATCCCACGGAAATTTCACCTGGAGCTTCTCGTATTTCCAGATGCGGACGACGCCGAACATTTTCCCGGGATTGAGGATGCCGCGCGGATCGAGCGCCTTCTTCACGGCCTGCATCGCGCGGATCTGCGCCGCGCTGTGTTGCAGCCGGAGAAAAGGCGTCTTGGCCAACCCGATGCCGTGTTCGCCGGAGATCGCGCCGCCGAGCGCCACCACGGTCTCCATGAGCTTCTGCACGGCGGCTTCGGCCGCGCGCGTCTCCACCGAATTCTCGCGATGATACATGATGTTCACGTGGAGATTGCCGTCGGCAATGTGGCCGAAGGTCGGGATCGCGAGCTTCGACTCGCGCTTCAGCCGCGTGATGAAACGCGCGAACCGCTCGTAATTGCGCATCGGCACCACGACATCCTCGTTAATTTTGGAATCGCCGAGTTCGAACATTGCACCGGAACACTTGCGCCGCACGGCCCACAGCTCCTCGACCTCCGTGCGGCTGCGCGCCTCGCGAAATGCGAGGGCCTGCGCACGCGCCCACGCGAGCACCTCGAACTTCAAATCCTCGATCTCGCTGACCGCCCCGGCGAATTCCAGCAGGATGACCGGCCGGCCGGCTTGACCGGGGAAAACCGTCTTGCCCGTCGCGCGCTCGGCACAAAGCACGCTCACGCGGTCGAGAAACTCGCAGATCGCCGGTTGCAGGCGCGCGCGGAAGAGCACCCGCGCGGCGCGCAACGCCGCCACTTCGTCGGGAAACGCCGTGAGCAGCGTCCAGCGCGCAGCGGGCTGCGGGATGAGCTTGAGCACGGCGCCGGTGACGACGCCGAGCATGCCCTCACTGCCGATCCAAAGATCGCGCAAGTTGAAGCCCGCGGAAAATTTTTTGGTCGCCGTGCCCCACTGCACGAGTTCGCCCGTCGGCAGGAAGCCGCGCAGCGCGATGACGAAATCGCGCGTCACGCCGTATTTGCCGCCGTGCATGCCGCCGGCGTTGCAGGCGATGTTGCCGCCGATGGTGCAGTATTCCTTCGACGACGGGTCCGGCGGGTAAAACCAGCCCCGGGCCTCCGCCGCGCGCTGGATGTCGGCTGTGGTGGCACCCGCACCCACGTGCGCCATGCCCGCCTCGTCGTCAATGCGCACACGGTTGAGCTTCAGCATGTCGATCACCCAGCCGCCGCGCACGGGAGCGGCCGATCCCATGAGCGTCGTGCCGCGGCCGCGCACGGTCACGGGCACGCGGTGCCGGTTGGCCAATTCCAGCACGACGCCGATCTCGGTCTCGATTTTCGGCGTGACGACGGCTTCGGGCAGAAACGAAATCTTGCTGCTATCGAACGATGCGGCCCAGCAGCCGGCGGGCGAAGTGTCGGTGCGCGCCCCGAGACGGCGTTTGAGTTGGCGGGTGGCGGCGGGATGAGGCACAGCGCGAACTAAAGCCGGCCGGCGGATCCGCGCCAGAACAGAATCACCCCGGCCGGCGCAGCAACGATCCGGCGCGGGTGAAGACTTCCTCGGGGAATCCCAGCAGACGCAGCAGTGAATAGTTTCGTTCGAGCGGATTGCGTTCGCGGCGCAATTGGAGGTATTGCCCGAAGCTGATGCGACCGCGGAGCAGCGCCGGCCAGCTCTGCACCAGCACCGGAACGTCGCTCCCGTAGAGCACCCGTCCGACCACGCCGGCGCGACGGCAGGCGATCAGCCAGCGGTCCCGTCCCGGCACGCTGAGCGCGCTGAGATCGCCGTAGAGATTCGGATGCCGCTTGAGCATTTCCACCCAGACATGGAACCAATCGCGCCCGAGCACCGGTTGGCCGGTGGCGCAATGGGCGGCGATCACCGTCACGCCAGCCTCGAGCGGCGCGATGAGATTGTGCGGATGCGCGAGGTCCGGCCGCGTTTCATCCACCGTGCTCTCGCAACCGGTGTGGCAGATGAAGGGCAGCTTGGCTTCCGCCAGCCGCCGCCAGAAAGCCCGGTAGCGCGGCAGGGAGCAGTCAACGTTGTGGCAGTTGGGAAGCAGCTTGAAGGCCACGGCTCCTCCCGCCATGCAGCGGTCCAGTTCCTCCAGCGCGTCGGGGCGGGCCGGGTGGATGGAAACCGCCGGCAGAAACTCCGCGTGCTCGCGCGCGAGCTGAAGCACATAGCTGTTGGGCACGTAAAAACTGCCGCGCTCCTTCCACAGGGTGCCGTCCTCGTGATAGACGTTGTCCTGCGCGAGGATCACCGCGACATCGAGCGAACTGGCCTGCACCATCTGCAGCAAGCGGTGCCGGTAAAGATTGTCGAAGTCGCCGTCGAGCGCGTCGCCCGGCAAATTCAGCTCCCGCATCATGAACGGGATCAGGTGCCGGGTCAGGCCGCGCCGCCGGAACCAGCAGCCGGAACCGGACGAGCCGTTGCCCACCATGTGCACATGCACATCGATCCGTCGCGGCCGCGCAGCCGCCGCGCTCGCCAGTGGGGCGTTCATTCGGCCGCGTCCTTGGTCAGCTCAATGGCGAGGTTGCGGCAGCCTTTCAGGTCGGTCTTGCCGGTGCCGAGCATCGGGATTTTCTCAACGCGGCGGACGATGCGCGGAATCCAGAGATTCGGCAGCCCGGCAGCGAGGAGCTTGGTGCGCAACTCGTCGAGCGCGATGTCACGGCTCGTCAGCAGCACGAGCGCCTCGCCCTTGGCCGCATCAGGCACGCCGACGACGACGGCGGTGGGACCGTCGCTCTGGTCCCAGCCGAAAATCTCGACGATGCGCTGCTCAACCGTGCCGTGGGGCACCATCTCGCCGCCGATCTTGGAGAATCTGGAGAGCCGGCCCTCGATGAAGAGGAAGCCGTCGTCGTCGAACCGGCCGAGATCGCCGGTCACAAACCAGCCGCCGTCGCGCAGGGCCGCGCCCGTTTTTTCCGGGTCCTTCAGGTAACCCGGAAAAACATTCGCGCCTTTCAGCCAGAGCATGCCGGTGCTCGTCATCGGCATTTCCTCCCCGGTGTCGGGATCGACGATGCGCGCCGTCATCCCGGGCAACAGGCGGCCGACCGCGCCCGTGCGTTTGCCGCACTGGTGCTCCGCGGTCGCGGTGGTCACGGGCGGATCGGGTTGGTTGAGGTTGCTCGCGGGCGTGGTCTCGGTGAGCCCGTAGCCTTGGAGAATCTCGATGCCGAACTGGGCGAGGAAGGCGTCGTAGAGATCCATCGGGAGTTTCTCGGCGCCGGTGACGACGAGATTGAGCGAAGCAAGTTCCAGCCGCGTCGCCTTCTTGAGAAAGGGCCGGACAAACGTCGGTGCGCCGAGCATGACGGTCGCTTTTTCCTGCTGGATGGACTCGACGATCCTGCGCGTTTCGAGCGGGCTCGGGATGGTGACGACGCTGCAGCCGCGCAGCAGCGGATACCAGACGGTGACGGTGAAGCCGAAACTGTGAAACACGGGCAGGCAGCCGATGAGGCGGGACGACTCCGGCAAAATCGACAGCGAGGAAATCTGCGCGCAGTTGGCGAGGAGATTGCGGTGGGTGAGCACGACGCCCTTCGGCTCGCCGGAGCTGCCGCTGGTGAAGAGCAGGCCGGCTTCCTCGCGATCGCCGTAACGCGGCAGGCCGAGCAGGTGCGCGAGCCACTGGTTGGGCAGCACCCACGCGGCGAGCAGCCACGGCAAGATCGCCCGCTTGCCGCCCATCGCCTCGAGTTCCGTTTTCAGGTCGAGCGTGTGCTCGGGAAACGGAAACTGGGGAATCTTCGCCCGCATCGCGTCGGCCGTGAAGACCGTGCGGATTTCGCCGATGCGCAGGCTCGCCTCGACGGCGGCGCGGCCGACGGTGAAGTTCAGGTTGACGGGCGTCTTGCCCGCGCAGGCGACGGCGAGGTTGACGATGGTCGCGCCCGCGCCCGGCGGCAGCACGATGCCCACGCGTTTTTCCGGAATCGTGGCCCGGATGCGCCGCGACAACGCGGCGGCAACGCCGAGCAATTGCGCGGCCGTCAATTCGCGGCGGACTGCGGTGCGGTCGATGAGCTCGACGTGCCACGGACGGCGCGCGAGGGCTCGCACGACTTCGCGGGCGAGATTGCGCCGCAGGATGGGGC
>JANXWT010000128.1 GCA_025351035.1 Opitutia bacterium
CGCCCTGGCCCTCGCGCTCTCCCCCATCTGGATCCCCATCCTGATCGTGATGGGCGTCGTCAGCCTCTTTCGGAAAATGAGTGACAAGCCCGCGACCCCAGTCGTCACCGTCTGACAAGTTTCAGCAAGCATAACAGGGGCAAAGGAAACCGGCGAGCCCGCAAGGGTCGCCGGTTTTTTGCGCGCGAATTTTCCGCCACCGCTTCACTTGCCTCGCGCGCGCCGGCCTGCCTCACTCTTCGCGCATGGCGAAGCTGCCCGACTCCTCCCGCAAGTTCATCTCCGCGATCAGCCTCACCGGTCGCGGCGATGGCGCGGTGAAATCGCTCTCGGGCTTCCGCAAGCAGCATCACACGCTGCCCGACGCAGTGAACGCCGTGACGACGGCGTTCCTCGGCAAACTTTGCGCGCACGAGCTGGCGGCAGAGGGCGAACAAATTTTCCAGCGAGCCAAAGCCGCGCTCGGCTACAAGCGCGCCGATCTCTCGCTCGAAGTCGCGAGCCCCGGCGCGGTGCTGGCGACAAAGGACTTCACGCTCGAGCTCGCCTACGAGCTGGAGAAGGACGACCCCGCGCGCTACCGCGTGCTGCGCACGCTGCACAGTCTGCGCAGCGGCGAGCTGGTGGATTTGCCGGAATTCGAGGAGCTGTTCGCCGCGATGTTTTCGGGAATCGTTTTCGCGCTCGTGAAGGGCGTGCGCGTCGAGGCAGTGATCGACGCCGTTGAAGCGCAGGCGGTCAAAGGCGGCCTCACCGTGAGTTACCCGTCGGACTGCCGGCACTGCGTGCTCGCGGTCGAGGGAGTCGCGGCCGAAGTGATCTGTGACGGCGCGACGCTGGAGATGCGTTTCCCGCGCAACGGTTCGCCGCGCGAACTGATCGAGGCGTTCGGGTGCGTGCGCTCGGCGTTCGCGTTGACGAAGGACCCGGTGCTGGCGGGGTTGCTCTGAAAAGAAAAGCAGCGACCCGGTGAAGGGCCGCGATGGTGGCTAAAAGAAATTTTTGGCCGCGGTTACTTGATCATGTCGGCAACGAACGCGCGCTCTTCCATGAGCTCTTTGTTCGTCGTCGCGAGCTTGGACTTCGCGAAGTCGTCCATCGCGTAGCCGGTGATGACTTCGTAGCTGCCGGGCGTCGTGGTGCGCACGGGCATGCCGGCCCAGACGTTGGCGTCGAAACCGTAGTGGCCGTTGCTCTTGACGGCGACGGAGTGGATCGCACCGGGCGTGACGAGCGAGTGCACGTGATCGACGAGGGCGTTGGCGGCCGAAGCGGCCGATGAGAGCCCGCGGGCGGCGATGATCGCGGCGCCGCGCTTGCCGACAGTCTCGCAGAACGGTCCCTGCAGCCACGCGGTGTCGTTGATGACTTCGGCCGACGCTTTGCCGCCGATGGTGGCGTGCGCGTAGGCCGGGAACATCGTCGGGCTGTGGTTGCCGTAGATGAAAATATTTTTGACCGCGGTGAGATCGACGCCGGCTTTCTTGGCGAGCTGCGTCTGCGCGCGGTTCTGGTCGAGACGCACCATCGCGGTGAAGCGGTCGGCGGAGAGACGCTTGGCCTGCGAGGCGGCGATCATGCAGTTCGTGTTAGCGGGATTGCCGACGACGGCGATGCGGGCGTCCGCAGCGGCGACGGCGTCGATGATGCGACCCTGTTCGATGAAAATCTTGCCGTTGTCCTTGAGGAGATCGGCGCGCTCCATGCCCGGACCGCGCGGCTTGGCGCCGATGAGCAAGCACCAGTTGGCGTCCTTGAACCCGACGCTGGCGTCGGAGGTTTGCACGATGCCCTTGAGGAGCGGGAATGCGCAGTCATCGAGCTCCATCGCGACACCTTCGAGGGCCTTCATGACCTTCTCGATGGGAGCTTCGATCAACTGGAGGATGACGGGCTGGTCGGGCCCAAACATCGCGCCCGAGGCGACGCGAAACAGGAGGGAGTAACCGATCTGGCCGGCGGCACCGGTGACTGCGACACGGAGGGGAGCTTTCATAGGATGAGCGCCGAGTTAACCAAGGAACCCGCGGAAGACACGGATGAATTTCCGCGAATGACGCCTTTTAGCCGGCGGAATGCACGGGATTAAATCCGAACGAGCAATCTCGCCACTTGGGCAAAAAAGAGGCGGGCCGCCTACCCCTAAGCGACCCGCCATTGCTTTCTGAGTTACCCCAAAACTCCCGCTAGGCGGGAGAAGCGAAAAGTTGGATTGCTACACTGGTAGTTTGTTCCGAAGGTTCGTCAATCATGCCGGGCCTATCGATTATTTTCTCAGCCGTTCTGAAAGGCTGACTGAGCCCAAGATCGCCGTATATACGGCGCTAAGATGTTAACCAATGCCAACCTATACAGTCCATCAGCTATCCTCAGCATAAGGGGGCCTGATGCTAATAGCTTTCTTCAAGGCCAATTCACCAACGATCTAAGCCGCCCGAATGGATCTTCGACCTACGGCCTTTGGCTGAACCAAAAGGGGAAAATCGTGGCCGACAGCTTCGTGCTGCGGTGCGCGGCCGATGATTTTCTGGTCTTCAGTCATTTCTCGCCGACACCGGTGATTTGCGCCCGACTCCATGCCTGCCTCGTGGCCGACGAAGTTACAGTGGAGGACGTGACCGCCGACTGGCAGGCGGTGAATCTCTGGGGTCCCCGGGCGGCTGAATTCGCGAGAAAAATCTACTCTGCGACGCCACTGTCAGGCTGCTTTAATCGGGTGGACGAGGCGCTGATTTTTCCCGGACGATCGTCCCGACAAGAAAATTTTACGATCATGTTGCCCGCAGCCCAAGCGACAGAGCTTCAGCGGCAATTCCTCACGTTGGGCGCGGCCTCTGCGAATGCCAACACGGCAGCGACAGAACGAATCAGCAGCGGACTGCCCGCCGTGCCGGCCGATCTCGGTCCCGGCGACCTGCCCAATGAAGGCGGGCTCGACGAGTTCGCGATCTCATTCACGAAAGGCTGCTACCTCGGACAAGAAGTCATGGCGCGGTTGAAAAACCTCGGGCAGGTGAGGCGACGCCTGCACGTCGTCGAAGGGCCCGGCGCAGCGCCGCCTCACGGCTGCGAGATTTTTCAGAACGGCCAGCGCGTCGGTGAATTCCGCTCGGCGGCGCGCCGCGGCGACGGATTTGTCGCGTTCGCCATGCTGTCGCTGCTCAATCTGAATCCCGCAGCCGGATTGAGCCGCGGTTCCGATGGGCCGGCCGACATCCGCCTCGTGTCGGTGCTCTGACGAAAATCAGAAGAGCGCCGAGAGACTCGCGAAGTAGTGGTCGACCCAGCGGTGGAGCCACAGAAAATAGAGCAGCGAGCCGGCCGCGAGCATCGGGCCGAACGACACGTGCGCGCCGAAACCGATCTCGGCAGGTTGTCCCTCGGGCGTTTCGACTTTCGGGCCGACGGGCGCGGGACGGCCGGCGATTTTTTGCCAGAGAAGCGCGAGCACGAACCAGACGCAGCCGAGCATCGCGCCGCCGAAAATCGAAAACACGGCGCCCTTCCAGCCGACGAACGCGCCGATGGCGCCGAGGAATTTCACGTCACCGAAACCCATCGCTTCTTTCTTTAGCACCGCCTCGGCGACGAGCGCGATCCAGAGCACGAGGCCCGAACCCACGAACAAACCGAGCACCGCGTCGAGCCCCGAGCGCATGCTGGCGATCATCCAGATTTCATGGACGCGCCCGTGCAATGCCGGCAACGCAAGCGACAACACCACACCCAGCACCGCGCCGCCAATGGTGAAGGCGTCGGGGATGATCATGTGGTCGAGGTCGATGAACGTCGCCCCAATGAGCAGCACGCCCAGCACCATCCCGGCGACGGCCTTGTCCGGCGGAAATAATTTCCAGCACGCTAGGAAAAGCAGCGCCGTAAACAGTTCGATCAACGGATAGCGGATGCTGAATGGCCGGCCGCAGCAGCGCGCCTTGCCACGCAGCAGCAGCCAACTCAGCACGGGGATGTTGTCATGCCATGCGATCAACTGGCCGCAGCCGCAGTGTGAACGCGGAGTGATAAAGGATTCGCCCTTCGGCATCCGGTAAATGCAGACGTTGAGAAAACTACCCACGCACGCGCCGAGGCCGAAGACCAGCACCGGAAAAAACCACGGCAGCGCGACGGAGATTTCTTGCACGGCGTTCATGCTTTCAACTGCGCCAAGGCCGCGCGGTGCATGACATCGACCGGCGCGGCGGCTCCGCTCCACAGCTCCAGCGCGCGGGCACCCTGATGCACGAGCATCGAGAGGCCATTCGCATGCGGCAGACCGAGGTGGGCGGCCTGCCGGAGCAGCGCGGTGGTGGTTGGGTTGTAGATCATGTCGTAAACGCGCGTCGGGCGAGGCACGCGGCACAGATCAATAGGGGCAGGATCGCCCGGCTGCAAGCCGAGCGCAGTGGCGTTGATCACAATGCTGTCGGCCGGCAGATCCGTGGGCGGCGTCGCCAGCTCGTAGCCTTGGAGAACCGCCTGCGGTGAAAACCTCCGCAGATCCCCGAGTAACGCCGTGAGGTTCGCCACCGTGCGATTGCCGATCCAAAGACCACGACACTTCTGGCGGAGGCACTCGACCGCGGCTCCGCGGGCGGCTCCGCCCGCACCGAGCAAAATGACCGACGCACCAGTCAGCGGCACCCCGAGGTCTTCGTGCAGTCCTTGGGCGAATCCATAGCCGTCGGTGTTGCAACCCTCCCAGCCCACGTCGGTGCGGCGTAGCGTGTTGGCGGCTCCGGCGGCCAGCACTGTGGCATCGCGGGCCCCCAGGAGCGGCACCGCAAGCATCTTGTGCGGCACGGTGAGGTTGAGGCCGAGAAATTTTTTCTCGTGAAAAAGCACGAGCGCTCGCGGCAGATCCGCCGCCGCGATGTCGAATCTGAAATACCGCCAGTCGCCAAACCGCGAATCGCCCCGCGCGAGTTCCGCCAGCGCGGCATTGTGCATGGCCGGACTGAGCGAGTGGGCGATCGGACGCCCGACGACGGCGAGCGCCGTGCCGGCGAACGACCAGCGCTCGAGATCGGCGATCGTGCAGGTGGATTCGGCAGGGTTCATGCGGCGCCGGTCAGACAAGCCGGAAACCGCGCGAAGAACCAGCCGGTTCTCACGAACGGACGTGGCGCTCGTGCGTAGCCTCAAATTCCGCCACAAAATCCGCGAAGAGCTGCGCGTGGCGCGGTTCGTTGGCCGCATGGCAATGACTGGCGAGGTTGCGGCAGCAGCGGCAAAGCACCTCGCGCACCGGCGTCGGGGCCAAGTCGGCGAGTTGCGGGGTATGCAGATTCTCGCGCAGTTGCAGGCAAACTTCCTCCGCCGTCAGGAACAGGCCCTGGTTGAACGCGTCGATGAAGAACGGCACCGGTTCCTCGTAGCAGCCGATCATGAACTGCCCGGGCATACCCACGGGTTCGAGCTTCACGCCAGCGCGGTCGGCGACCAGCAGGTAGACGATGGCGAGCGTGATCGGGAGGCCCTTGCGGCGCTCCAGCACGTGGTCGAGGAAGCTGTTGAGCGGGTCAGTGTAGTGCTCGGTGTTGCCGCGAAACCCGTATTCGTGAAACAGCACGCGGTTGAGCACGCGGCACTTCTCGCGCGGCGTGGCGGGCGCGGTAATCAGTTCGCGACAACGCGCGCCCATCGCATCGAGCAGCAGGAGGCAGGCGGTGACATCAAGGTCGGGGTTGACGGTGCGGCTCAACAAAAGCGCGCCCGTCTCCAGCTCGTAGTTGAGCGAGTGGATGAACTCGCGAAACTCCGCGACCGAGTCGGTGAATTTCAACTCGCGCAAATACCCGGAAGCCCGCACGGCGAGCAACCGATTCGAACTGCGCGCCTGCTCTTGGAGAAATTCCATCCCCGTCCGGCCGAGCCGCGCAAATTGGTCCAGCAGCGCCCGGCGGACCGTCGGGGCCGGATCGTCGATCAGTTCGATCAGCGCCTGCCGTTGCGATTCCGTGAGCTGAATGGCTTCCACGGATTCACAGGCAAACCGAATCGCCCGGCGGAGCAACGCGGAAACTTTTCCCGGCGCGGATTTTTTCTGGAACAATTCTCCCCGAGATCACCCGCGCGGCCCGAAAAGCGCGGAGCCGACGCGCACCATCGTGCTGCCTTCGGCTATCGCCGCGTCAAAATCGCCGCTCATGCCCATCGAAAGCTCCGTAAGCGGCACGCCAAAGCGCGCCGTGAGCTCATCGCGGATCGTCCGGAGATTGGCGAAGGTCCGGCGCGCGACCGCCGGGTCATCCGAGAGCGGCGCGATGGTCATCAGCCCGTCGACGCGCAGATTCTTCCGCGCCAGCGCCACTTCGAGGAGACGCGCGGCGGCGGCCGGCTCGGCGCCGAACTTGGCGGGATCATTGCCCGCGTTGATCTGCAGCAGGACGGGTAGCGTCTTGCCGAGTTCGCCGGCGGCACGGTCCAGATGGTTGAGCAACTTCTCGCTGTCCACACTCTGCACCCGGTCGAAATGCGCGGCCGCCAGCTTGGCCTTGTTGGACTGCAAATGGCCGATGAGTTCCCAGCGGACCTTGACGGTGGCCTGCGCCTGCTTGTCGACCGCTTCCTGCACGCGGTTTTCGCCGACGGCGAGCAAGCCGTAGCGGACGACGTATTCGGCGGCGGTGGCCGGGTAAGTCTTGGTCACCGGCAAGAGTCGGACCGTGGTCGGGTCGCGGCCGGCCGACCGGCAAGTCTCGGCCATGCGCAGTGCCAAAGCGTCGGTGCGCAGGCGGAAAGTCTCGTAGTCGATGAACATTAGGCCGGTGATTGAAGAATGCTTGCCGATTAGGTAACTTTATAGTGACTTGTCCGCCACGCAGCCATGCAAATCGAAAACTTCAAAATCTTTGCCGACCTCGTGGAGACCAAGAGTTTTTCGAAAGCGGCCAAGCTGAACGGTATCACGCAGTCGGCGGTCAGCCAGCAAGCGCGCTCGATGGAGCGTAATTTCAAGACGCTGATGATCGACCGCAGCCAGAAGCAGTTCAACCTGACGCGTGAAGGCCAGCGCATCTACGAGGCGGCCAAAGAAGTCCTGCACGTGTGCGAGAAACTGAACAGCGAACTGCAGGAAATGAAGAAGGTCATCAGCGGCACCATCCGCATCTCGACCATCTACTCGATCGGTCTCCACGAGCTGCCACCCTACATCAAGAAATTCCTGCACGACTACCCCTCGGTCAACGTCCGCATCGAATACCGGCGCTCCAACCTCGTTTACGAGGACATCCTGCACAACTCCGTGGATTTCGGCCTCGTCGCCTTCCCCCAAAAGCTGCGGCAAGTGGAGACCATCTCGTTCCGCAACGACCGCCTCGTCCTCATCACGCACCCCAACCACCCGCTCGCGAAGACCACCGAGGTCGATTTCAAGACGCTCGGCCAATACAAATTCATCGGCTTCGACCCCGACATCCCGACGCGCAAGGCCGTCGATGTGATCTTCCGCGACCACAAGATCGAGATCGTCCCGGTCATGGAGTTTGACAACATCGAGACCGTGAAGCGCGCGGTTGAGATCGACCATGGCATCGCCATCGTGCCGCAGGCCACCGTGCAGCAGGAAATCAAGCAGGGCACGCTCGCCGCCATCCATTTCAAGGGAAAGGAATTCAGCCGCCCACTCGCCATTCTCCACCGCAAGGGCCGCGTGCTCACTCCGGCGATGAAGAAATTCATTGAGACACTGAACGTCGAGATCGTCGATCCGAACCAAGTCTGAGTCCGCCTGCGCCCGCCGGGCGAATCTTTCGGGAACAAGCCCGCGCTTTCGCGCCTCTGACCGGCACCATCGCATGAAAATTCTTTCCCGGCTCCTCCTCACCGCGGCCTTCGCCAGTGCCCTGTTCACCACCGCGTCTTGCCAACCCAAGTCTGACCCAGCCGCGACCGCCCTTCCGGTCATCGGCCCCGCCCCGGCTTGGACGATCAAGGACCTCGATGGCCACGAAGTCTCCGCCGCCTCGCTCAAGGGCAAAGTCGTTGTCGTCGACTTCTGGGCGACGTGGTGCGGCCCGTGCATCGCCGAGATACCCGGCTATATCGAACTCCAAAAGAAATACGGCCCGGACGGCCTCGTCATCATCGGCGTCTCCGAGGACCAAGGCGCGAATGGCCCAGACCTCGTCCGCAAGTTCGCACAGAAAAATGGCATGACCTACACGCTCGCGATGGATGATGGCAAAATCTCGGAGGCCTTCGGCGGTTTCGACGCCATCCCCACGACGTTCCTCATCGACCGTGCCGGCAACCTCCGCCACTCGAAAGTCGGCGCCCTGCCGCACGAGGAATACGAGCAGCTCGTCGTCTCGCTGCTGAAGTAAGCGCCGGCACCGCCACGGCGGTATCAAGCAATCGCCCGCGCAAGATCCGCCGGCCGTGCCACGTCAGGTCGGATTAAGCACGCAGGAGTTCGGGTTAGCGACGGCGGTGCGGTGGGTCGGGGCTGTGCCGGTCAAGGCTTGCACGATGTCAGCGAGGACCACGGGAACGTAGAGGTAGGCCATGTGAAGACCAGTGCCGATGTCGGGCGGGTTCTGGACCGGGAGGCTGCCCACGTATTGATCGTTGATCACGCCCGAGCAATCGACGCCGGTCAGGTTCGGCTGCTGCGCGCCCTGATCGTAAGCGGGCCCCATGAGCCCGAGACGTCCGCCGAAGGCCGGATTGTGATAGAAGCCGCTCCCCGGCACTTCGACGTTGCCGCCGTAAACACCGATGGAGAACGCGAGGATCGGGTCGTTGGTGGAGTAATAGACGGTCACCTGCCCGGAGAACGCCGCGATGTTGGCCGCCTGCCCGGCGAGGCCCACGGCCGGCGTGATGAATGCGCCGTCATTGATGTCGGCCGCGATCATGATTGTGTGCGCCGCGAGCCGACCGGCATCGCCCGCGAGTCCGGTCATGAGCATGAAATTACCCTCGGAATGACAGACGATGTTGACGATGAGACCCGCAATGGCGGTCTTGAGGGTTTGAAGCCACGCCACGAAGCTGCCGAAGCTCGCGACGCTGGCGGCGATGTTGCCGCGCGCCGTCCCGGCTTTCGCTCGTGGTGGGTAGTCATTCGAGTAGTCGACGAGGTCCCGTAGTCCCATGCTGGGCCAACTGAAACCGATGACGAGGCCTTCGTAGCCGGCACTCGCAAGGTTGGCGCCGAGCACGCCGGTGTATTTCACGGCGCTCTTCCAATCGCAGTCGAGCCCGTGGACAAAAACCGTGAGGCTCGGCTGCGTCTGAGTCTGCAACTGGGCCGTAATCGTGCTGGAATATTCCGACGGGGCCTTGGCGCTGGCAGTGTCGGAAACACTGGAGAAATTTTTGTCGTTCTGGTCATTCACCTCGGAAGTCGAGCGATACCACCACAATTCATCGCCGGGCAACGGTGTTTGCGGAAAGAGGGTGGTCGGCGGATGCTTCCGGTTCGTGATGATGTAACTGCAGGCTGGCTGGCTCATGGGATGAGGCCGGGATTGAGTCCGGGCACTGGGACTGAGGGTTGACGTGCGTTGTTGGAACAGTTCGGAACCCGGCCCTTGATTTCGCGCCGCCATTCGGCGGTTGACGTTGGGTAGCTTGGCTATGGGCCACACGGTGTCGAGCCAGTTGCGGGCTTCCAAAAGTCCGCCGAACACTAGCCGCTGGGTAGCATTTGCCCGAGGTGAATTTCTCTAGCGCGGTGCGGGCGCGCGGATGCGTCCTGTGCGATGGATCAGGCCGCCAAGCGGGGTTGATCGTCCGCCTCGTCTTTATCGCCCTGATTCGTCGGCTCCGTCGGCGGTTCAGGCGGCGGCACGTCCGTAGAGCTCACCGGCTCTGGGTCGGTGGCTACGAGCAGCGATAAAAGGGCGAGGGTGATGGCGGAAAAAATCATGGCTTGGTGAACCGGCGCTTGGTCAGAGCACCGGCAATGGGAAATGTTCCTGTCCACTGAAATCCGCACGGAAGTGCGGGAAAGTTGCCGCGAACCGAAACCGCCGGCAGCGCGGTCAGCACCGCCGGAAGGGGCGAAAAGACGCGGTGGCGGAGAATCCGCAAGATAAATGCAGCCCTCGGTGCGGTAAACAAAAACGACTTCCAGCCTCCGGAAGCCGGCGTAATAGCAAGAGCGGAATGTAACCTGATCCGCCAAGGCTACGCTTGCCGGTCTTGCCGCCCAGAGACCCGGCCGCTCGCGACAACCCAAGCTGAGGCTGCAGAATCCTCCTTGGCACGATCTGCCACTTGCGGCAACTCACAGGAAACTCGCCGTGGATTACCGCGCGTCCAGTAATTTCACTCCCTTCATTGGCCCAATAACAGGGTTTGCAAATATGTGCTCCGGGCGCACCTTTAGACAATCCCCTCATCTGTCATGAAGAAATCATTGCTCGTTGCCGTGTTGAGCTTGGTCATCGCGGGGGGATGCGTGGGTGCGGGCGCATCCAACGCCACGTCTCGAGTCGAGGTCCTGTTCGTTGATCCGGAAAAATTTACCGACGCCAAGAGCGAGTCCTTTGACTCAGAACAGGGTCGCAAGCAAATCCTGGACACTCTCAGGTCTCATGTTGAACAATTAGCCCGTTCCTATGTTTCCGAAGGCCAGCACCTCGTGGTTCGCTTCACTGATATTGACCTCGCAGGCGACTTCGAGCCGTGGCAAGGCCCGCAGTTCAGTGATATCCGCATTCTGAGGGATATTTACCCGCCACGCATGACCGTGGAGTTCCGGCTGACCGGTGCCGATGGCAAGGTTGTCTCCGAGGGCAAACGCGAGCTTCAGGACCTCGGCTACCTGATGCACCTCTCGATGCCGACAAGCGACGGCCTGCGTTATGACAAAGAACTGCTGAGCGACTGGATGCGCCGGGAATTTCGCCGCTCGGCCTGAGGTTGGCGTTATTCCGCTTTGCTCTTCACGTCGGGCCCGAATGGCCAAGTCTATTTCTTTTTGACGCGGGTGCATTAGCCCGGGCACTCTGAGCCCCGTGAGCAAAGCTCCTCCCGACCCGACTCCGGATGACATGCCCAACTCGGGAGTGTCCACCAAGACCGAGCCAACGAAACCACCGTTGGTTTACTCGAAATTCGAGACCGAACTCCGGGTGCGACCCGACGACATCGACATGTATCAGCATGTCCACAGCAGCCGCTACATGGACTATGTGCTCGCGGCCCGTTTCGACCAGATGGAGCACAGCTACCAGATGCCGATGTCCGAATTCACCAAACTCGGCTACGGCTGGTTCATGGCGACGGCCCGCATGAACTTCAAAAATCCGCTGGAGCTGGGCGACCGCTTTGTCGTGCGCACTTGGATCGAGCAGTTCACGCTGATCGGCGTAAAAGTGCAGTTCCAAATCGTCCGCCTTGCTAATCAAAAGCTCAGTTGCGACGGCTGGTTTGACTACGTGCTGGTGTCGCTCGATACCGGGCGAGCCGCGCGGATTCCCGCGTCTATCCGCAGCAAATACAGCGTCTAAACCGCTGCAACGGAAGGAGGCCGTGAAAATCCGCTTGCATCGCCGCGCCGCCTCTGCGTTTTAAGCCGCCTCGAAAGAGATAGCGTATTTAGGTGACAGGATCTGGTGAGTCGTAGGCTGAGCGTTAGGCTTAAGTGATGATTTCGAAACCCACAGTGGGAACGGACTGGCAACGTAGTAACGTGACTCTTCGAATTATCACATGAGCAACTCCAAACTATACGTCGGTAACCTATCCTTCGACACTTCCGAGGCCGAGCTCCGCTCGCACTTCGAGCAGTTCGGCGCCGTCACCGACATTTATGTCGCAATGGACAAGATGACCGGTCGCCCCCGCGGCTTCGCGTTCGTCACCATGGGCACCCCCGATGAGGCCAAAACGGCCATCGAGAAGACCAACGGCATGGAACTCGGCGGCCGCAAGCTGGCGGTCAACGAAGCCCGTCCGAAAGAAGAGGGCGGCGGTCGCTCCTTCGGCGGCGGCGGCGGCGGTGGTCGCGGCGGCTTCGGCGGCGGCGGCAATCGCGGCGGTGGCGGCGGCTACGGTGGCAACCGTGGCGGCGGCGATCGTCGTTACTGAGTCGTCGGCTAAACCCTATTAATTCAATCTCCAAGGCGGACCTTCGGGTCCGCCTTTTTTTGTGCCTGTCGCCACCGTCCCGCATCGCTGACAATTTTGTCGCGGCCCACGCTTCGCCCGCCACAGTCGGCGCGCATGACCCCGTCCGTTGCCTCCGTCGAACAACACCTCGCCCGCCTGCGCGCCTGCGTCCAATGCCCGCAGATGCACAAGCCCGTGGTCGTCGGCCGGCCCACCCCGAGCCGCATCGTCCTCGTCGGCCAGGCTCCGGGCGACAAGGAGCCCGTGTTTGGCCGGCCTTTCGCGTGGACCGCCGGGAAGACGCTCTTCAAGTGGTTTCACGGCGCGCTCGGCTGGAGCGAAGACGAGGTGCGTAACCGCGTCTACTTCGCCGCCGTCTGCCGCTGCTTCCCTGGGAAAAAGTCCACCGGCGGCGACCGCGTCCCCGCGGACGACGAGATCGCCAACTGTTCCAGTTGGCTCGCCACCGAGTTTGATTTACTGCGCCCGCAACTCGTCCTGCCTGTCGGCAAACTGGCCATCACGCAGTTCATGCCCGCCGCGCCGCTCAACGACCTCATCGGCAAAAAATTCGCCATCACCTATCGCGGCCACGCCGTCGATTGCATCCCTCTGCCCCACCCCTCGGGCGCGTCGCCGTGGCACCGCATGGAGCCGGGCAAAACCCTCCTCAACGAAGCGCTTGCCCTCGTGGCCAAGCACCCGGCCTTGCAAAGATAAAACATGACTGCAGGGGAAACAGTCGCGCACGCCCACCTGAAACAACTGGCGCTCGCCTGGGCCGCGGCGAACGGATTCCCCATCAGCGCCGCCGAGGTCCGACTGCCGCACAGCGGATTTCGCGTCGATGCCGCCGCCTATCGATCCGCGCGCCGCAGCACCACTGCCGCAACCATTGTCTTCGAGTGCAAACAGGCGCGCGCCGATTTGCTCAAGGACGCTCGCGCTGAAAAACCGACGCGCCGGCGCCTGACCGAATTGCTCGCGCGTCGCGCGAAACTCGAAGCCCTGCTCGGCGAACACCGACCCGATCTTCGCCGGGGCGAGTCGCTCTTCCCCGAGTTTGACGCTTTCGATTTCTCGCTCTTGCGCCACGAAACCTACGCCGCCCTCCAAGCCGAGATCGCCAAGCTGCAGACGCGTTCGGTGCGCGGTGTGAAATTCGACCGCATGTTCCGTTACCACGCGGCCGACCTGCTCTACCTCGTCGCCGAGGATGGCATCTTCGCGCCGGACGAAATCCCCGTCGGCTGGGGCCTGCTCGTGCATTGCGCCGATCAACTCGCGTTGGAACGCAAACCCGCGCGCCTCGAACCGACGTCCGACTCACGCCTCCGTCTGCTCGAAAACATCGCGCTCGCCGCGACCCGCCGGCCCGCCAAGCCAAGTGTCATATAATAAGTGACACTTTTCCGGGCGGCCGCGGGACATTCACTTCGCGCCGGCGATCATCTTTTCTAGGCGATCGAGACCGAGCTTCAGGTTGTCCATCGGCGGGCCAAAGCTGAAACGCATCCACTGGGTGTAGGCCGGCGGCCCCGCGCGGCGTTTGCCGGGATTCACGTCGAAGAACTGCCCCGGCACCGTCATCACCTTCGACTCGAGCGCGCGCCGGAAAAAAGTCATCGCATCGTTCAGCGGCGCGGGGAGTTTCTCGAGCGAACCCCACACGTAGAACGTGCTCTCGCTCTCGCGCGCGAACGTCACGCCCATTCCCTTGAGCCGGCTGAGCATCAGATTTCTCTTCGCCACGAACACCGTGCGCAGTGCCGTCGTTTCCTGATCGGCTTGCGCCGGCATGAGCGCCGCCAAGGCCGCGCGCTGGGCAATGCGCGACGGCCCACCGTCAATGGCGCTCGCGGTGCGCGCGATGGTTTCCATCAACGCGCTCGGTCCCACGGCCCAGCCCACCCGCCAACCGGGATAGCGGTAATTTTTCGTTAGCCCGTCGACGATGATCACCGGGTCTTTCTCCACGTCGCCGATGAACGGCGCGGCGCTCACCGGTCCCGCGCCGGGTTTGCCGTCGGCGGTGTAGATGAAGTGGCTGTAGAATTCGTCCATGATCAGCGTCGTGCCGCGCGCCCGTGCGCCGTCGACGAGCTGCCGCAGCTCCGCGCCTTGGATGACGTTGCCCGTCGGATTGCACGGATTGGACAACACGAGCGCCGACAACTTCTGTGCGTCGATCTCGGCGAGCAGCCGCGCCGCCGTGAACGTGAACCCGTCCTCCACGCGTCCGCGGATCGCCACCGGGTTTAACCGCGCGAGATGCGTTTCGAACATGTCTTCGTAAGCCGTGTAGTCGGGCAACAGGTAGCCGACGTTTACGCGGCCGAGCGCCGCCATCACACGGGTGAGTGTGAGCCGACCGCCCTGCGCGGCGCAGATGTTGGCCGCCGTGTAAGGCGTGTGACCCGCGCGATAGAGCCGGTTATAGTGGGCGGCGACGGCGCCGCGAAATTCATCCGTGCCGCCAAGCGGACCGTAAGCGTGGTCCTCGGGCTTGATCTCCACCGCGCCGATGCGCACCGGCGCGCCGGTCATCGGGCCGACCTCGGGCTGGCCTTGGCCGAGATTGCACCAGTCGGGGTGGCCGTTGCGGAAGCCGAGCTGGCTGGCTTCGTGGACGACGTAGATAACGCCCATGAAGGGCACTGCGCGCAGCGCGCCGAGCGGAGGCGGGGTTGGGGTCGGACCGGAATTGGACATAGGAGAAAGGGTGCGGCAGTGTTGCAGTCCAACCGCGTTCGTCAAAGTTGCTTTCATGGTTCTTTGGTTCCAGGCGCTCCGCCCTCCAGCTCGCCCCAACCGCACTTGGACCGGAAATTTCATTGCCTTGCCGGCGGCGGGCGGCTGCCTTGGCGCTTCCATTTCCATGATTTCCCTCCGCCAACTCACTCTCTGCACCGGCTTGCTTGCGGCCACGGTTTCCCTGCCAGCCGCCCGCGCCAAGCCCGTTGCTCCGGCCGGCGCTGCTTATCTCGGAGCCATCGTCACCGACGCCGCCACCGGCCACGTGCTCTTCGAGGACAACGCCGACGTCGTCAGCCCGCCCGCCAGCATGACCAAGCTCATGACCTTCGCGGTGCTGCACGACAAACTTGCGAGCGGCGCTCTCGCTCTCAACACGCCGGTCAGGATCGCCCCCGCTGATGCCAGAATCGGCGGCACGCAGGTTTACCTCGATCCGCGGGAAACATTTCCCGTCGAGGAACTCATTTATGCGATGATGATCCAGTCGGCCAACGACGCCGCCTACGCGCTCGCGCGCACCGCCGCCGGATCAGCCGCGGCATTCGTTGAACTCATGAACGCCAAGGCCCGTGAGCTCGGTCTCGCGCACACTACTTTTCGCACGCCGACGGTCTGCCGCCGGCCAACCGCCGCACGACCGAGGGCGACCTGACCACGCCGCGCGACTTCGCCGTGCTCTGCCAATATCTCCTGCGCGAGACCGACGTCATCAAATACACTTCGATCCGCACGCGGCCGTTCGGCACCAGCGTGCGCGCCGCCCCGGTCGTGATGAACAACCACAATCATCTCCTCGGCAAAGTTGCCGGGCTCGACGGCCTCAAAACCGGTTTCACCAACGGCGCGGGCTTCTGCCTCGCCGCCACCGTCGAACGCCAGGGTCGCCGGCTCATCGTCGTGGCCATGGGCAGCTCCGACTCGAAGACGCGCGACTTCAAGGTCGCCGAGTTGATTGAGCGCGGTTTCGCCGCCCTGCCGGTCGTCCCGGCAATCAAGACCGCCGCGCCATCCGCCAAGCTTGTGTCGCCCGGCAAGCCCGGCGCACAGACACCCGCGCCCACCGCCAAGGACCTCATCGCCACCGTGAAAACCGATAAGTCCCTCGCCGTTCCTGCGGCCACCGTTCCAGCCTCGACCGCACAGGAACCCGTTGTTACGTTCCGCGTCATCCCGCCCGGGAAAAAAACATGAGCTCGTTCGTCCACCGCTTTGCCTGCCTATTCCTCTGCGCTCTCGGACTTGGGGCCGGCCCGCTACAAGCGCAACGCGAGCGTCTGCCGCCCGCAGACCGTGAAATCGTTGAAAAGAAATGGCCCAACGCCAAACGCACCGGCACCAGCCTGCGCTACGTCGTGATGAAGGAAGGCGACCGGCAGGGCGGCACGCCCGTGCCCGGCGACTACGTCTCCGTGCTCTACATCGGCGCCTTGCTCGATGGAAAAGTTTTCGACCAGACCACCGACCCGACGAAACCTTTCAAGACCCGCATCGGGCGCGACGAATTGATCGAAGGCTGGGATCAGGCCCTGCAAATGATGCACCGCGGCGACAAATGGGTGCTCATCGTTCCCTACGAACTTGGCTATGGCACCCCGGGCCGCCCGCCGACCATCCCCTCACGGGCGACGCTCGTGTTCGAGATGGAGTTGCTCGACTTCGGCCCGAAATAGCCGCTCACGCCACTCCGGCGGCACGGCGCAACGCGTGCCGCTGCGCCCAAAAGCTGTCGGCGGTGTAGAGGATCAGGCCGCACCAGATGAGCGCGTAGGCGCGGAGCCGGCCCGCATCGAACTCTTCGTGATAGACGAGCAGACCGATCAGGAACTGCACCGTTGGCGACAGGTATTGCAGCAGGCCGAGCGTCGCGAGGCGGATGCGCTGCGCCCCGTAAGCAAACAGCAGCAGCGGAATCGCGGTGATCACACCGACACTCAGCACGAGCATGTGATGCCACGCATCGACCCGGCCCAGCGCGCCCTCGCCCGTGTGGTGCCACCAAAGCAACGCGACCGCCGCGACCGGAAACAGCAGCAACGTCTCGACCGTCAGGCCGGCGAGCGGACCGAGCGAGGATTGTTTCTTGAAGAATCCATAGCCAGACCAAGTAACCGCCAGTGACAGCGCGATCCACGGCACATGCCCGACTCCGAAGAGCAAAAATAAAACCCCCGCCGCGGCAAACGCGATCGCTGTCCACTGCAACGGCCGCAGCCGTTCGTGCAGCAGCACCGAGCCGAGCACGACGTTCACGAGCGGCACCAGAAAATAGCCAAGGCTCGCTTCGATCACATGCCCGCTGTTCACCGCCCAGATGTAAACTGTCCAGTTGGCGGCGAGCAGCACGCTGCTCAACAGGTTCAGACCGACCGACCGCCGGTCGGTGAATGCCGGCCGCAGCGCTGTGAGATTCTGCTGATACCACAGCACCCCCAGTAGAAACAGCAGCGACCAAACAATGCGGTGCGCGATCAGCTCGATCGCCGCGATGCCCTGCATTTGTTTCCAGTAAGCCGGCACGACGCCCCAAAACAGAAAACTGCCGGTGGCGGCGAGGACGCCGCGGACTTGTTCGTAGTGGGCTTCTTTGGACAAGCCGGGAGAGTTCATCCAGTGTCCCGTCGATGTCAAACGGGCGGCGGGCGCAATGCACCCAGTGCCCGCACTTTCAGATCATTCAGGATGCCACGCTTATTTCGCCGCCACGGTCGACTGGTAGGACGCAAGCTTCCACTCGGAATCTTTGACGATGTAAACCGCCGTGTAGAGCACGTCGAATTTCGCTTCGCCCATCGATTTCGAGGTTGCCTCGATGTGTGCCTTGGCCGAGAGAATCGCAAAGTCTCCGCCGTAGAGCCGCACCACCGGCGGCTCCACCCAGCGGAAAATCTGGTAGCTCAAAACGCCGCTCGAAAGCGTCCCGAGGAATTCCCGCTTTGACTGTGCGCCGCCGGTCGAGTGCACGTAGGTGCAGTCAGCCGTCATCATCTCCTCCAGCGCCGGCGTGTTGGCGCTTGTCAGCGCGTAGAGCCGCGTCTCCTCGATGCGGATAACCGACGCCTTCATGCGGTCGGCCATCGTGATTTGCTGGGTTCGTGCCGCCGGCAATGCCAGCGTGGAGGCAGTCAGGACAACGATCAGTGCGCGCAGCTTCATCGGGTCAACGTTTGACGGGTTGCGGCCGGCCGTGCTCGTCGATGGCGACGTAAGTGAAGAGGCCTTCGGTCACGCGCAGCTTCGTGCCGTCTTTGCCACGTTGCACCCAAGCCTCGACATCGATCTTCATCGAGGTGCGGCCGACTTTCACCAGCGTCGCGTAGCAGTTCACGATGTCGCCCACGTAGACAGGGTTCAGGAAAACCATGCCGTCGACCGCCACGGTCGTCACACGGCTGCGCGAAAGATCCTTGGCCACGATGGCCGCGCCGAGATCCATCTGCGACATCAGCCAGCCGCCGAAGATGTCGCCGTTGGCGTTGGTGTCGGCTGGCATCGCGATCGTGCGGATGACGAGTTCGCCGTGCGGTTCGGTAGGTGGGACGGAGTCGCTCATGGCTGCAAACTATCCGGGGAAAGGGCACTGGCAAGCCCGCCTGACTTTGGCGTTGTTTTCGAGGGGGGTTGACCGGATAGTGCGCGCGACATGTCACCGACAGCTCATGCCGCATTCCGGCGTTTGTTCAACGAAATCGGCACCGTCGACCAGATCGGCATCGAAGAGCGCGTCGCCAAATTTACCACCCGCAGCATCAAAAAAGGCTCCAAGGTCTGGGGCCTCAAGCTCGCTGTTTCGATGGTTGACCTCACCACGCTCGAGGGCAAAGACACTCCCGGCAAGGTGGAGTCGCTCTGCCAAAAGGCGCTCCACCCGCACGACGACCCGACGATCCCCACCGTCGCCGCCGTCTGCGTCTATCCCGCGATGGTGAAGCACGCCCGCCGCACCTTGGGCGAGGACACCGCCGTGCGGATCGCGTCTGTCGCCACGGCATTCCCGTCGGGCCAAGCGCCACTCCGGACCCGCCTCGCCGAGGTCAAGGCCGCCGTCGCCGACGGTGCCGACGAGATCGACATGGTCATCAACCGCGGCGCGTTTCTCTCCGGCGAATTCCAGCTTGTGCAGGACGAGATCGCTGCCGTGCGCGCTGCCTGCGGCGCCGCGACGCTCAAAGTCATCCTCGAGGTCAGCGAGCTCGAAACCTTCGATAACATCCGCGCCGCGTCCTTCATCGCCATGCGCGTGCTGCGCCCGAACGATTTCATCAAGACCAGCACCGGCAAGACCACGCTCAACGCCACGCTCGGCAACAACCAGGTGATGCTCGAAGCCATCCGCGACTTCTACCTC
>JANXWT010000170.1 GCA_025351035.1 Opitutia bacterium
GCATCGCCGCGCACCGCGCCCAATGCGTCGAATCAGTGGCCGTGGTCACCGCCCCGCTGGTGGTGATCGACAGCGCAATGGCTCTTTGGCGGAAACTCTCGCCGTGGATCAAAATCGCTGCCGTGCCTCTGGCGTTGCTGCTAAAACGCTCAGTGGCGCCGCGCGCCGGCATTGTCAGCTCCGTGCTGCGCTGGGCACCCGCCTTGCTGAGTGCTGTGCGGAGTTTCCAACGGACGCGCGCCTGAGCCGAAGGCAAATTTACGGACCAATTCTCCCGGATTCGCACTGCGCGGGGCTCCCCAATAGCTCTCCGCCACGGAAATGCGGGCGCTCTGGATTCAGAACTTTATGACAACCTATCACTTGCGACTGTATTCACCATACGGCAGCACTTCACACCCGAACAGAACTCAGGATTTCTGGAGATCGGTCGGAAACTAATCATTCCCTTGACGAATCACGACTTTTGACTCACTCCTAGTTAGTAATTGCCAACTGCCATGAGGAGATTCCCCTATTTTATTCTGTTTCTGTTAGCACCATTGGTTGCCCATGCGCAAACGATGACGGTGACGGATGCGAACAGCACATTCAACGCTGTCTATAAATTCGGCAATGGATCGTTGACCTACCTATCAGATCCCTCCCCTGACCAACAGACCGGCACCGGTGGCACCGGTGGTGATTCGGATTTTGTCGGGGTTAACACGGATAGTCCCACAAATAATGATATCGGTTTTATGATGAAATTCGGCAAGCTGGCTTCCGATCCCACTGGCCCTGACTACGTGATGTTTCGTTTTCGTTTGGACACATTCCGCAGCCAAGGATATAATACCGACACCATGCTGGGGATAGACGTCGGCGAGGGATTAGATTCCACGAAATCAACCGTATTTGGCCAAACCAACATAGACGTGGACCTCTTTTTCGGCGTCCAATTGGTCGGCAATGATGTTAAAACCGTATTCCAAAACCCCGGAAACGATCTGAACGTTTCACCCAGCACTACTTCATTGGGTAATCCTTACGGTGGGGTAACTGTCACTGCGAACACCTTCAGCTATATTGATTCAACCACTGGAACCAATGCTTCCACGGACGGGAGCACGACCAATGGCACGAACGACGCCCTGCTGACTTTTGCCATCACATTTCAAAGTCTGCAGGATGCCTTGTATGCCGTAAGAACAGGTGCCGGTGGGCAAAACATTAACGCTTTTACCATTTCCGATACAACTCCGCTGCGCTGGATCGGATTCACGTCCACGCAGAGCAATTCCATCAATCAGGACATGTATGGGGTCGGCAAATTGTCTGATATTAATCCAGACTACGCGCCAAATGGTGTTGCTACGACTAATAGAGATACTCCCTTTTCGATTTTTTCCTCAGCCTACACTGATCCGCATGGGCACGTGCCCGAGCCGGCGACTTACGGGTTGATTTTCATGCCGCTGACCGCGCTGAGCATTTTGGCTTATCGTCACCGTCGGAAGAACGTTTTGGCCAAGGGTTGATTGTCCCGGCCATCCGACGCGGGTAGTTGGTCGCTCATTGATTGGTTTTCCGGGCTTCACTTTGCGCACGATTCCCCGATAGCTCTGCCCGCGAAATCATGAACATACCCGCGGATGTCCAGCTCATCGGCCACGAGGTCGCCATCCGTTGGGATGACGGCAAGGAAAGCTACCTGCCGTTCGCCCTGCTCCGGGCAGCCTCGCCCAGCGCGGCAGTGCGCGGTGAGCGCGACATCTTCGGGACGCAATACGGCGGTGAATCCCAAAAGAATTTTGAGGGCATCGAAGTGACGCACTGGGAACGCATCGGCAGCTACGCCCTGCGTTTCGTTTTCAGCGACGGCCACGGCTCCGGCCTCTACCCCTACGACTACCTGCGACGCCTCGGCAACACCCCCACACCGGAGTGAGCGTTGCGACGGCTATTTGCCGGCCGCGACGCCGCGCTCGCTCTGCTCGACAAACGCGAGGAAGCGCTGGAAGTCCGGCGCGCCCGCGAGCGGATGCGCGTGCAGGTGCTCAAGGGCCTGAATGCGATTGTAACCGGCGCGGTAATAAATCCGAAACGCCTGTTTGACCGCCTCGAGCCGCTCCGCCGTGAAGCCGTGGCGCTCCAGCCCGACCTTGTTGATCGAACGGGCGATCGCCGGGTTGCCGTCGGCAATCGTGAAGGGCGGCACGTCCTGCACGGCCTTGGCCATGGCCCCCAGCATGGCATGGGTCCCGATGCGGCAAAACTGGTGCACTCCTCCGTAACCGCCGATGACGACATGGTCCTCGACGATGACATGGCCGGCGAGCACCGCGCCGTTGCTCATCACGATCTGATCGCCGAGCACACAGTCGTGCGCGACATGGCTGGTCGCGAGCAACTTGTTGTCGGAGCCGACGCGGGTAAACTCACCGTCGTTCGTCGCGCAGTGGATCGTGACATACTCGCGAAACACATTGCGGTCGCCGACTATCAGGCCGGGCGCGCCGCCTTTGAACTTCAAATCCTGGGTCTTGCCGCCGATGCACGCATACGGGAATATCTCGCAGTTCTTTCCCAGAGTGGTGCGGCCTTCGACAGCGGCGTGGTGGTGGAGCCGCGTGCCGTCGCCCAAGATGACGCTCGCGCCGACAAACGCATACGCGCCGAGAGTGACGCCCTCGCCGAGTTGCGCGCCGGGTTCGACAATGGCGGTGGGATGGATTTGCTGCACCATGGCTTCAGTCGACTTCCGTGAGTTCCATGATGGCGAACATCAGGTCCGCTGACGACACGACTTGGCCGTTGACCGAGCACGTGCCCTCGGCGCAGGCGATCTTGCCCGCGCGACTCTTGGTGAGTTTCACCGCAATGAGCAACTGGTCGCCGGGACGGACGGGCTTGCGCCACTTCACCTTGTCGCAGCTCATGAAGAGCGCGGTCTTTCCTTCCATCGTCGTGCGGCGGAGCATGAGGATGCCGGCGGCCTGCGCCATCGCCTCGATCTGCAGCACGCCGGGCATGACGGGATTGCCGGGATAGTGGCCTTGGAAATACGGTTCGTTGATCGTGACGTTCTTGATCGCCGAGAGCGTCTCGTCGTTCATCTCGACGACGCGATCGATCATCACCATTGGATAGCGGTGGGGCAGCGTGTCGAGCACGCGGCGGATATCGAGGGAGGTCTCGGTCGCGAGGTCGGCGCGGGGCGCGGCGGGCTTGGCGGACTTTTTCCCGCCCTTTTTCCATGCCGTGTATTTCTCGAACAGCGTCTTGGTCAGCTCGGCGTTGATGGCGTGGCCGGGACGCGTCGCCACGATGTGCGCCTTGAGCGGCAAGCCGAGCAACGTGATGTCGCCGAGGATGTCGAGGATCTTGTGGCGCACGAACTCGTCCGGGAAACGCAGCGGCTCCTTCGAGATGATCTTGTCGCCCTTGATCACGACGGCGCAGTCGAGCGAACCGCCCTTGATCTTGCCGAGTTTGATGAGTTCCTCGATGTCCTCGTAGATCGTGAAGGTGCGCGCAGCGGCAATCTGCGCGGCGTAAACCTCGGGTTCGATTGTGATCGAGAGATGCTGCGTGTGGATGCCGCGGTCATCGGCGGACGTGCAGGAGATTTTCAGCCCGTCAAAGGGCAGCGCGATGATCGAGGAATTGCCGCGTGAAACAGAGACGGCCTCGGCCAGAGTGAAGTAGTCGCGCTCGGCGTCCTGCTCGACGGGCTCGCCCTGCTGGATGAGGTTCACAAACGGCCGCGCGGAACCGTCCATGATCGGCGGTTCACTGGCATCCATTTCAATCAGCAGATTGTCGATCCCGCACCCGCTGAGGGCGCTGAGCACGTGCTCGACGGTGTGGACCTTGGCGTGGCCGACTTGGATCGTGGTGGCGCGCACGAGGTCGGTCACATGGTCGACCCGCGGCTGGATTTCGGGCTGACCGTGGAGATCCGTGCGTTTGAACACGATTCCGTGGTTCACGGGCGCGGGTTTGAAAGTCATGTGCACGGCGTCTCCGGTATGCAGGGCATTGCCCTTGATGGAGACCTCGCGCAAGAGGGTGCGCTGCTTCATAGGTTTGTGGGCGGAGTGTTTGAAACCGCTTGGAAATGACAAGCTTGGAGATGACTGGTCTGGTGCATGGAGTGGCCTCACGCTTCAATGAAAACGATGATTGCGGCGTAATGTCGCTTGGGCAGTCAGATAAAAGGAGGGCGGTGTTGACATCGCCGAAATCCCCCCGGTAATCCTATCCCCTTTCGCATCCCGCAACCTTCCATCAGATCCAGTCATGCCAGCAGCCAACGACCTTCGCAAAGGCCAAGTCATCACTTTCAACGGTGAGCCGCACCTTATCATGGAGACCCAACACCGCACGCCCGGCAACCTCCGGGCTTTCGTGCAGGTGAAGATGCGCAATCTCCGCTATGGCAAGTCGCTGGAGCAGCGCTTTAACTCCCCCGATCACGTCGACGTCCTCTCCACCGACCGCCGCACTCTGGAATTCAGTTACGCCGACCGCGACACTTTCTCGTTCATGGACCCGGAGTCGTTCGAGACTTTTGAGATCGGCACCGCGATGATCGGCGAGGCCAAATACTATCTCGTCCCGAACGGCAAAGCCGATGTGCTTTTTATCAACGACGTTCCCGTCACCATCGATATTCCCTCCTCGGTTGTCCTGAAGATCACCGAAAGCGCCGAGGGCATCAAGGGCGACACCGCCAGCAACGTGCAGAAGCCCGCGACTTGCGAAACTGGCCTAGTGGTCAACGTGCCGCTCTTCATCAAGGCCGGCGAGATGATCAAGGTGAGCACCGCCGACGGCTCCTACCTCGGCCGCGCCTAAGGCAGACCCATTTTCTTCTTAGCCACCGCCCGCGAGCAATCGCGGGCGTTTTTTTATGTCTCGCGCAGGTCGCAGTCGGCTTCGAGGCACGTCGCGCACACGCGCTTGAAGCTCTCATAGCCCGTCAGCTCGATGTCCGGGCTGAGGTAGCCCGGACGCACGGGCTCATCCCGCAGCAGATCGGTCGTCAGGTATTTCTTGTTGTCGTCGCAAAACACCGTGGCGACCACCGCCCCGCCGCCCAGCTGCTCCTGCGCGATCAACGCCGCGAGAAAATTCGCCCCCGAGGAAATGCCCACCGCCAAGCCGAGTTGTGTAGCGAGCTTCTGCGCCATCAGGATGGCGTCGCCATCGCTCACCGCCAGCACGGGATCGAGTTCGGCGAGTTTCAGAATGTCGGGAATGAATTCGTCCGAGATGCCCTGAATGCGGTGCCGGCCGACCTTGTGGCCGGTCGTGAGTGTCGGCGACTCGGCGGGTTCGACGGGATGGATTTTTGCCCCCGGCCGCACGCCGCGCAGGAAACGCCCCACTCCCATGATGGTGCCACCGGTGCCGACGCCCGCGACAAACGCGTCCGGCGCCACACCCTGTTCCTGCAATTGCATCCAAAGCTCCGGACCGGTCGTGCGCTCGTGCGTCGCGACGTTGGCCTCGTTGGCGAATTGTCGCGGCAGGAACCCGCCGTGCTCTCGCACAAATTCCTCCGCCAGCCGGATGCTGCCCAAAAATCCGCCCTGCTCACTGGACACAGGCACAACCTTGGCGCCGAGACTCCGGATCAAATCCACCCGCTCGCGGCTCATCCAGTCGGGCATGAAAATGGTGACTGGGTGCCCGAGCGCGCGCCCGAGTGCGGCGAACGCGATGCCCGTGTTCCCGCTCGTCGCCTCGGCGATGGTGTCGCCGGACCGGATGGCACCCGTCTCGTAGGCGCGCTTGAGCACATAAAACGCCATCCGATCCTTGATGCTGCCGGTCAGGTTGAACTGCTCGGCCTTGGCGTAGATGACGCGCGGCGCGCCGCGGTAGCGCAGGCGCACGGCGAGCAGCGGCGTGTTGCCGACCATGTGGCGCAGCTCTTGAAAGCGCCTCGGCACGGCGTCGGTTTTCTCAGCGATCGGATTCATAGAGTGCGGGCTTTCTGATACCCCACCCCGGCCCTCAGCGCAATCAGCCAAGCGGCCCAGGCCGCGCAAAATCCATCAGCTTCAGGCACGCATTAGTTCACGCGCACCCGGAATTCAAGGTCGCGCGTCAACACTGGATCGCGGGGAGATTACTGCAGCGCCGCGACCGCCGTCCGGTAAGCCGCTGCCGTTTCCCCGGTGGCCGCAGAACTGAACCCCAAGTCACGCAACAGTCCGTCGCGCAGACTGTAAATCCAACCATGCACCGTCAGCTCCTGGCCACGCTCCCACGCATCCTGCACAATCGTCGTCGCACAGACGTTGGCGACCTGCTCGATGACGTTGAGCTCGCACAGACGCGCGCTGCGCGCCGTGTCGTCTGGCAACCGGCAGAGGCAGCCGTCGTGCTTTTCCTTTACGTCCTGCACGTGGCGCAGCCAGTTGTCGGCTAGGCCCACCCGCTCGCAACGCATCACCGCCTGCACGCCGCCGCAGCCGTAGTGGCCCACCACCATGATGTGCTTCACCTTCAGCATATCGACGGCGAACTGGATGACCGAAAGACAGTTCAGGTCGGTATGCACGACAACATTCGCGATATTGCGATGCACGAAAACTTCGCCTGGCAGCACGCCGATGATCTCATTGGCCGGCACGCGTGAATCCGAGCAGCCAATCCAGAGGAATTCCGGATTCTGCTGCCGGGAGAGCTTTTGGAAGAACTCCGGATCGCGTTGTTTGATCGCGGTCGCCCAGTTTCGATTTTGTGCAAAAAGGTGGGTCAATTCCTTCATATGCCCATATGCTTGGCGGCCGTCGTTGCTTGTCCACTGCAAAGCCCGGGCCCAACCCGTTCACGGCCCCAACTCGGCGGACACGGCGCGGAAACTCGCGTTGAGCTGGCCCGGACTCGCACGGTCGACCGTCAGCGAGAATTGTTCCAGCCCGATATACGGCGACCGCTGCGCCAACTCGCCGTAGAACCGGAGCAGTGCCGCCAGATCAACGCGGCGGAAATTGATCTGCACGGTGTGGAACGCGAACTGGTCGGTGCGCTCCGTGCGCTGCGAATTGATGTCCGCCGTCAGCCCCGCCCGGGCAGAAATGGCGTTGAGTTCACCGACCAGCCGGGTGGCGTTGAGGGTCTTCGCCGGGTCGAGGCTCTTCGTGGCCGCCGCCGCCTTGGCCTCGATGCTTGGGCGGTTGGTCAGCCACGTCTGCTGGGCCGTCAGCTCCGCGCGCACGCTGCGCCATTCGTCCCAGCGTTGCTGTCCGCGGTTGCGCAGCCCGCTGCCCCAGATGAGCAGCGCCAGCGCTGCGAAGACCACGAGCAGGAGTTTCTCGCGCAGGGCGCGACCGAGGAAAAATTGTTTCATGTCCCACCCTCCTTTTGCAGTGATCCCGGCTTGAACGTGATCGTGAGGGTGAACGACGTGACGCCCTCGCGCGAACGCAGGTCGCGCACCTCGACGCCCGCGAAGTCCGGCGTCGCCCGCAGCACTGCCTCGAACTGGCCGACATCTGGCGCGCTGGTCGTCTGCGCCTCAACCTCCAGCGACCAGGGCCCCGTGGTCGTCGCGCGCACGAACACGATCGGATCGGGGCGGCTCCGGTTCACCAGCGCGAGCATCTCGAATGGTTTCAGTCGCGAACGCGTCAATTCACCGATCTTCGTCGCGAGCGCTTGCGCCGTTTCGATCTTTTGCACCTCCGCGGCCTGTTGCTGCACCACGCCCTTCACGTTCTGCATCTTGAATCCCGCGCCGAACAACCCCAACTCCAGCACGAGCGCCGCGGCCAAGCCGCCCGCGCAAATCTGAAAGGCCCGCCACAGTCGCAGATCGCGCTTTCGCGTCTGCTGCTGCTGCGCCAGAAAATCCTTGTCGCGCACGTCGGCCCGGCCGGTCTCGGCGGCTGAGAGCGTCAGCGCCGCGTTCTTCAACTCCAGACTGACCGTGCCCTTCGTCACCGAATGAACCGCCAGAGCCGCACCGGAAAATTCCTGCACAGCCGCGGCGGCCAGCCCGGTCCGCGCTTGCAGATCCGCGAACAACGCCGGGCGCGCCGCCGCCGCTCCCGCCTCGTCGGTCTCGCGCGCCAGCACGGCGACCGGCAGCGAATCGCGGCCATTCCAGGCGACGGCGGTCAGTCGCCCGGGCTCGGTCCAGACGCGGATCGTCGGCGCTTCCGGCGCATTGCCCAGCAGTGCGAGAAAACCCGGCAAGACTGCGGAAGCCGCCGGCCAGCCAGCGGTTTCGTCGGAGGAAAATCTTTTCCGATACGCCGCATAGATCAGCGCGCGGTCGCCGGCCGGGGCCGCGACGTAGCCGTGGTAAAGTTGCGCAACCGGAAACGGCGCGGCGTTTTCCAGCGCCAGTTCCACCTGCGGACCGGCGGGCGCGTCCGCCACCAAGGGCACCGTGCGCACGAAAAAACGCTCCGCGGGCAGCAAGATAACCGGCGGAGCCGGCGGCGGGGTGGATTTGTGGTCGGACATGCCGGGGGATTTGGTCATTGGACGGGATCGCTGGGCTCCGCGTCCTCGACAATCTCCAATACCTTGAACGGGTAGTCCAACTTTTTGCTGCTGATCTCCGCAACTCCCCTGATCATGCCCGCGGTGGCCGCTGCCGGTGCCGCTGGCTGGTCTGCACTTGGAGTCGGCGGATTCTGCTCGCCTTCGGCCGGCAGCGCGGGAGTCGGTGCATACGTCGCCCCGCCCGCCGGTGCGACGACGGCGACAAGACGATAAACCGCCGCGCCATCGCGCACGGTGATCTTGATGCGCAGCGCGCGCACGTCTGCGCCAAACGTTTGGAGTGGCGCCGCCCCGCCGACGACGGCAGCAGCCTCGCTCACCGAGTTGAAATAGCCGACCCCGCCGCTCTTCGCCTGTTGGCGTGCGTAAGCCTTCAGCGCGGCGGACTGCCCGGTGTCGAGCCCCGCCGCCGCGAGCACTGCGGAAGACGCGGAATTGATGTTCACGCGGTCGAAGGAGTAGAGTGAGGCGCTGGCGCGCAGCTCCTGCAGCAATTCCGTCGGCCGGCCGGTTTCGTCAAAAAAGAAATCCCGCGCCACCTGCACCGCCGCCAATTCGCCGAACGAACGCAACGGCCGCAGTGCCGCCCGGTGCGGCAAGGCGGCGCGCTGGTAATTCTGCGCGTCGGTCTCGATGCCGGTCGCAAGATGCTCGGCCTGCGTCCAACCCAGCAGCGCGTCGGCCACGCGCTCAGCCTCGGTCCGCGTGAGCCCGAGCTGCAGCAGCAGATTGAGCAGGCCGGTGGCGTCGGCGCGAGGCAGCGAGACCTTGCCGCTCTCGTCCTCGTATTCGACCGTTACCACTTGCCCGCCCGCCGGCTCGTAGCCGGCGTATCCGAGCGGATCAGTCCATCCTTGGGCCGGGCTGTGCAACGCACCATCGGTCGCGAGGAATTCCGCGAGCACCGCCAGGGTTACTTCAAGCGCCGAGTAAGCTTCGCGCCGCAGCCGCGCCTGATCGGACGCGCGCGCGTCGGCCAACATTTCCGTGCCCGCCCGCTGGACGAATTTCGTCAGCAAAAACGACGCGAGGAAAACCGTGAGCAACATCAGAATGATGACCGAACCGGTTTGGCAGCGACGCCCGAGAGTATGGGGGAGACGGCTCATATCGGGCTAGAATGCCGGCAGCGCGCCCGTCGTCGCGGGCAGCGTGATCGCGGTCTCCGCCGTCAGCTTGTCGTGGGTGAAGCGCAGGCGGATGCGCTCGGGCATCTGCCACTTTCCCGCGGCGTCCCGTTGCAAGCGCGGCTGGTTCTGCCAGCTCTTGAAGTCGGCGTTGTAGTAGTCGTAGCTCAACGCCGTCACGAGCGGCGTGAGCACGAGCCCGCGCGGCGGGTCGTCGGCAAACCGCGTCTCAAGGCGCGAGTGCCAGTAGAGCAACAGTCCCTTGCCGTCCTGCACGGCAAGCGCACAGACGACATCGGGCAGCGGGGCCTCCCCGGGCCACGGCAGCACGCGGTCGCCCTCGGGCAGCTCGAAAGTCAGCGTGGCCTCGGTGGCGCTCGACGGGAGTCTGCTCTCCTGCGGCGTCAGGGCCGTGGTGGCGGCAGCGAGCGCGCCCGGCGCGATGGCCGCATTGCGCACGAGGCGTTCGACATGCCGCGTGACCGCCCGCACATGCTGCTCGAAAAGACGCTGGTCGCCGTTCTGGCCCCAGATTTCGCCCATCGAAAAAATGAAGACGTTCAGCGCGAGCAGCAGCGCGCCGAGCATCGCGACGGCCACGAGAATTTCCACCAGCGAAAAACCGCGGAGAGGGCCGCGTGGCTTCATGGCTTTTTCCCTCCGGACGGCTGCCCCTGGCCCAACTTCTTGAGACCGGCCGCACGCAATTTGTCGCGCGCGGCCGGATCGGACCACGTCGGCCGCAGCAACATGAAGATTTCCTCCTGCGCCCACGGCTTGCCGTTGCCGGCATCGCGGAGCTCGCAGGTGAACGCGACGCGAAACAAATCGGCGATCTCGGCCTCGGCGATGGTCGCCTTCCAGTGCGCCGTGCGGTTGTCGGGCAGCCGGAAGTCGCCGCCGGCTTCTGCTATTGTCCGGTCGGGCTCGCTGAGCAACTGGGCGCGGACGAGGCGCAGATCCTGCGCGTGCTCGTTGCGGCGCGACACCGCGTCGTAACTGGAGATGATATTGAGGTAGGTCGCGCTCAGCACGACGGCAGCGAGGGCGAAGATCGCGAGGCTCGCCAGCACTTCCAGCAAAGTGAACGCGGAGGATGTTCGGCGAAGCGGCATGTTATTTCCTGACTGTGAGCACGGGCGCGCACGTCCACGGGTCGATGGCAAGGGCCTGCGCGGGCGCGCCGCTGCGGAGAATCTGCACGCGCACGGCGTCGCAAGTGCCGTCGGCGTAGAACCGGAGCAGGGACGCTTCCTGCGTCTCGACGAGCTGGCCGCCGAGCAAAATCGAGCTGCCGGCAAGTGGCTGGAGAAATTGCACCCTGACGCCGGCCGGCAATTCCCTGTGCTGCCGGGCGGCACTGTCGCCCCAGAAGAGCTGGCGTTTCGTTTTGTCGAAGCGGAGCTCGACCATCCGGTTGCCGGTCAGCGCTTGCTCGCGGGCGGCAACGACGGAGTCCCAGAACATCCGGTCGGGTTCGTCGCCGGCCATCGCGCGGAGCATGGAGTTCGCACCCGGGATCAACAGCGTGGCGACGAGCACCACGAGGGCGAGGACGAGAATTATTTCAACCAGCGTGAAGCCGCCGCGTCTGCAAGGCCGCGCGTGCCGACTTAGGCGGTTTTGTTTAGCCACGGGTTTCACGAATAGAAACGGATAAGTTCGGAACCAGACGGAAGGTAATCGCAGTCTGATCCGTCTTCATCCGTGTGATCCGCTGTCAAGGGAAAGTCACCGACACCGGAATGAGGTTGAGACGGTAACGAGGCGGCCCGTTTGTCGGTGGATTCGCTCACCAGTTGCCGATGTC
>JANXWT010000192.1 GCA_025351035.1 Opitutia bacterium
TCCAGCCGCAGCTTCGCGAGTCGCGTCAGTTCAAGCAGCGCGAGGAAGGAGGCGACAAGCCGGCGCAGTGAAATTTTCTCGGTGAACAGGCTGGAGAACGTGAACTGCCGCTGTGTCTTGATGCGCGCGAGGATGTATTCCATCTGGTCGGCGACGGTCACTTGCTCGGCGTGGATCTGGCCGACGACGAGTTTTTCCGCCAGCCGGCGCAAAATGAGGTTGAAGGAGTTCCACAGCTCGATGCGGTCGACGTGCCGCAGCGGACGCTCGCTCGCGGGCGCGAACGCCGACGCCGGGCGGCTGAGCATGTTCTGTGCGTCACTCGCAAGCGAGTTCAGATTGCCCGCGGCCTCCTTGAATTTCTTGTATTGCAGGAGCTGGTGGACGAGTTCCCAGCGCGGATCGAGATCGTCCTCGTCGGCGTTGGGGTCGATGGCCTGCTGGTGGCGCGGGAGGAGCAGGCGGCTTTTGATTTCCATGAGCGTCGCCGCCATCACGAAAAATTCGCCCGCAACCTCCAGTTGGAGCTCCTTCATCGCGTAGATGGCCGCGAGGTATTGTCGCGTCACCGTGTCGATCGGGATGTCGTAGATATCCAGCTCGTTCTTCCGGATGAGGAAGAGCAGGAGATCGAGAGGACCCTCGAACACGGGAAGTTTGATGCGATATTCAGCTTCGGCAACCACGAGGCCAGTCGAGGGACGCGCACGGAGTGGCGCAATCGGAAAAACACTCCGATCATTGGCAGATTCGACTCGTGACTCAGCTGCTGCGCCGCAGGATAGCCACGTAGAAGCCGTCGGTGTTGCGCGTGCCGGGGAGGAGCGTTGTGCCGAGGCTGTCGAAGGTGCCGCCGTGGTCACGCGTGGGTTTCACCGCGGTGAACTCGGGATGGGTGGCGAGAAACTTGGCGACGAGGTCGTGGTTCTCGTGGTGGCTGAGCGAGCAGGTGGCGTAGACGAGTTGACCGCCGGATTTCACGAACGGGGCGTTGGCGGTGAGGATGGCGAGCTGCGTCTGGTTGAACGACGGAATCGTCTCGGGTTTGAGATACCACTTGAGGTGAGGCTGGCGGCGCCACGTGCCGGAGCCGGAGCAGGGCGCGTCGACGAGCACGCCGTCGTAAAGGCCGGCCATGGGCTGCCCGATGGTAATGTTGGTGAGCCGGGCGCGGGTGGCGCGGTCGCGAAGTTCCTCCAGCACGTCGGCGCGGATGTCGGTGGCGTCGACGCGCCCGGATTCACCGACGAGCCGCGCGAGCTGGAGGGTCTTGCCGCCGGCGCCGGCGCAGGCGTCGAGCCAGCGCGAGCCGGGCGCGATGTCTGCGTGCGCGAGGACGAGTTGCGAGCCGAGGTCCTGAATCTCGATGAAGCCGCGGCGGTAAGCGTCGGTGCCGGCGACATCGGCGTTGGGCGGCAGGCAGACGGCGTCGGGAAAATCAGCGGGCGACTCGGTCGGCCAGTGTTGCGCGGCGAATTCGTCGAGCACGAGCTTGCGGTCGTTGACCTGCAGACGGACCCAGATCGACGCGCGGCTGTTGAGCGCGGAGAGATGCGGCTCGGTGAACGCGGCGGGGCAGTGCTCGCGGAACCAATCGGGCAGAAGGCCCTGTGGATCAAATTGTCGGCCGACAAGGCGGGCAAGTTCCGTGGCTTTGTCCGCGAGGGTGTCCGGCACGGCGGGCCAGTCGCCGCAGTGCGCGGTGCGGTAGAGCGAAGTCGGCTTCAATTCGGGTGCGAGCCACGCGATGATTTTGGCGGCGAGTTCGGGACCTGTAGGGCCGGCGCTTGTCGCCGTGCCGTCGGACGATGGCGAAGCGGCGTGCCGACTAGCGGCAGCCCTACAATCGATCTCTGATCCGAGCAATTCATCGACCCACGGCAAGAAGCGCAGCGTTGTATAGATGAGCTCGCGGTAGAGCTTGCGGTCGCGTGAGCCGAGTGCGCGGTTGCGGTTGAGCAGGTCGGTGATGCGCCGCGGCAACGCGCTGTCGCGACCGAAGTGCGGGCGGAGCTGCGCCAGCATTTCCATGAAGAGGCGCTGCTGGTTCGCGGCGATGTTCGGGTTCATGGAGCCAAGCAAATTTTGGTAACCACTAATGGACACTAAAGAGGCACTAATTCAGACCAACGATTAGTGAGGGATCAGTGTGGATTAGTGGTTAATTAGTTCGGTTCAGAACTTCAGCAACTCGACCTCGATGTTGAAGGCGAAGGAACTCTCCCGGCGCGGGCCTTGAAAAAAGGAGGCTTCATATTTGACGGCCCATGTCTGGCCGAGGCGCTGCGAGATGCCATAGGTCTGCTCGTTAAAGCGGCTCCGCTGGGAATCGTAGCGCCAGCGACCGATTACGTCGTAGACTTCGTTGATGCGCTGCCGGTAATCGAGCGAATATTCCTGATACTGTTGCTTGAGGAAATGCGTGGAGAGGCGCAGTGACCACCACGCTTGGTCGACGAGCTCGATGGCGGTGTTCAACTCTTGCTGGACGGTGTTCTGGGGCGTGAAACGATGGTAAACCTCGAGCCTGAGCCACGGTGCGGGTGTGAGGGCGAGGGCGGTGTGGATGTCGGACAGTGAGCGCACTCCGGGTGTGCGGGAGAAATGATAGTCGGCGGCGAAATTGAGCTGGGCGAGATTGCGCGAACCGTAAAGCGGGTCGCGGGTCTGCAGCGTGTTGTCCAGTTCGAGGCGGAGCGTGTCGAGCGCGTGGAGATCGTCGATGTTGCGCGTGTCGCCGATGGAGAGCGGCTGGAGGTAGGTCGAGAAAACGCTGCGGTCGATCGGTGGAATGTAGGCGCGGCCCTCGGCGGCCTCCGGCGCATAACGATAGGAGAGCTTCGGCGTGACGAGGTGGCGGAGACCGTCGATCTCCCAGACGGGGTTCTTGTAGTCGAAGGTGCCACTGCCGCGAAGCTGCATGTCGAAGCCGATTTCGCCGATTGCACGGGTGTAGGCGTCGCGCCCGCCGGTGGCGTCGGCGTAGTAGGTCACACGGCCGCCGGCGACCGGCGCGAAGGTGAACCACGGGGCCGGGGCGAATGGTCGGGTGAGGCCGTAGTAGGCGTCGAGGCGCGTGGAGCGACGCTGCGGATCGGGGCCGAACGCGTCCTCCTGCAACGCGGCGACACTGGCGTTGAGGCGCTGGTAGAAGCCGCCTGGCAGCGCCATGGGCAGGAGATCGAAGCGGATTTCGGGCAGGCGTTCTTGCACGCGGTGGAATTGATTCGGATGCATTCGCGAGAAGGCGCTAAGCACGGCGTTGTCGGTGGTGTAGGCAGCTTCGAGGTAGGAGGCGGGCTGCTGGTTTGGGAAAAATTCGCGCGGGCGGAAGTCCCGCAGAATCTCGGAGTCGCGCCAGTAGTTGAACTCGCCGTCGATGGTGAGGTGCTCGCCGATGCGTTGCTGGTGCTGCCACTCGAAGAAGCCGCGGTTCGCGGGCACGGGGCGACCGAGGACGTCATTCAGACGGTTGCCGAAGTCGTGGATGAAGCCGGAACGGAAGTAGCCGCTGAGCGTGTCACTTCCGTCCGCGCGACTGTAGTCTCCGGACGGTCCGGCCATCAAGCCGCGAGCGGAGTAGAGCCCGAGGTCGGCCCCCAGCCGGAATCCCGGCGCGACCGGCACCCGCAGACCGGCTTCGCCGAACACACCGAGACTGGCGCGATAGCCGAGCCGCGCGGTAAGGTAGTTGATGAAGGCCACATCAAGTTTCTGCTCGAAGCGCGGCAAGTGGATGAAGCGTCCGCCGAGCAGACCGAGGGAGACATCCTCGCCGATGACGGCCTTGCCGCGGGCGTAGGTGAGCTTCTTTGCATGAAGCGACGGCGTGTAAAAGGCGTTTTCGCGGAAGAACACGGTGGCGTTCGTGATGGTCATCTCGTCGAGCGTGCCGTCGACGGTTTCGCCCCTGATGTAGACGGGGAATTCGCCGAGTCGCAGGTTGTGCACGTGCAGGGCCTTGGTCGCGAGGTTGTAGGTGCCACGGTCGGCGACGAGCCGGCGGCGACCGGAAGTGAGGACGAAATGGCCGGTGGCGGCCGCGCTGTTCTCCGTCGTGTTATAGCGGATTTCGTCGGCCGTGAGGATCAGGTCGCCGTAGACAAGCTTGGCCCCACCGACAAATACGGACTCTCCGGTCTTGTCGTCATAGGAGAATTTTTGGCCCGTGGCCACCGGTGCCGTTTGCGCGGGCGCGGACGCCGCCAGCAGGAAAAGACCGGTGAGAACGAGGCCAAACAAACGGCGGATGCGGGCGGACAGCATTGCGGGAAATGAAGGATGGGGTGCCGCGTGGCGCAACGAGAATAATACCCGCAGCACTGCGGTTCCCCTTTAATGTAGACCCGCAGCGGCGCGCGGCCAGAGTGGGTGTTGCATTCCCGTGCTGATACCCGAATACGAACTGAAAGCCTTTCTCGGCAACCGTCAGGCGAACCCTCACGGGTGGCTCGGCATGCACCCGGTCACGGTCGAAGACGTGTCCGGCGTGGTCGTGCGGGCGTTCGTGCGCGGCGCGAAGACTTGCGCGGTGGTCGATCTCGACGCGGCGGGGCAGCCGACCTTCGCGATGGCGTTGCTCGCGGGGGAGGGATTTTTCGAGTGCTTTATCCCGGGACGCACGGAGGTCTTCCGCTATCAACTCCGCTATGTGACGGCGTGGGGCGAGATGCACCAAGTCTACAACGCCTACTCTTTTCTGCCGACGCTCTCCGAGCACGACATCCATCTTTTCAGCGAGGGCAACGAGCACCGCATCTACGAAAAACTCGGCGCGCAGGCGCGGATGCTCGGCGATGTGCCCGGCGTGTCCTTCGCCGTGTGGGCGCCGAACGCCTCGCGTGTTTCACTGGTCGGCAATTTCAACGGTTGGGACGCCCGCTATCATCCGATGCGGCCGCTCGGGCTCTCGGGCGTGTGGGAACTCTTCGTGCCCGGTCTCGGCAACGGCGAGGTCTACAAGTTCGCCCTCTGGGACCGGCAGGGCGTGATGCGGATGAAGACCGATCCCTACGGAAATTATTACGAGGCACCGCCGACCAACGCGGCCATCGTTTTCGATCCGCGCTCCTACCAGTGGAACGACGGCGCGTGGCTCGCGCACCGCCGCGCGCAGGCCGGCAAGCTCGACCGCCCGCTCTCGATCTACGAGATGCACCTTGGCTCGTGGCGGCGGCGGCTCGAGGACGCCAACCGGCCGTTCAGTTACCGCGAACTCGCACCGATCCTCGCCGACTACGTGTGCGAGTTGGGCTTCACTCACATCGAGCTGATGCCCGTCAACGAGCATCCGTTCACCGGCTCGTGGGGCTATCAGGTGACCGGTTATTTCGCGCCGACGCAGCGCTACGGCACGCCGGATGATTTCCAGTTCTTCGTCGACCACCTGCACCAGCGCGGCCTCGGCGTCATCCTCGACTGGGTGCCGGCGCATTTCCCGCGCGACAGTTTCGCGCTCGCGGAGTTCGACGGCACGCACCTCTACGAGCACGAGGATCCGCGGCTCGGCGCGCACATGGACTGGGGCACGCTCATCTTCAACTACGGCCGCAACGAGGTGCGCTGCTTCCTCATCGCGAGCGCGTTGTCGTGGTTCGACCGCTACCACCTCGACGGACTGCGCGTCGACGCCGTGGCTTCGATGCTCTACCTCGATTACTCGCGCAAGGAGGGCGAGTGGATCCCCAACCGTTTCGGCGGGCGCGAGAATCTGGAGGCGATTGCGTTTCTCAAACAGGTCAACGGACTCGTGCACCACTACCATCCCGGCGCCGTGATGATCGCTGAGGAATCGACGTCGTATCCCGGCGTGACGCGCGACTCGGCGGACGGCGGGCTGGGCTTCGACTACAAGTGGAACATGGGGATGATGCACGACACGCTCGACTATTTTTCCAAGGATCCCATCCACCGGAAATGGCTGCAGGACAAGCTGACCTTCGGGATGCTCTACCATTACTCGGAAAATTTCGTGACGGTGTATTCGCACGATGAGGTCGTGCACCTGAAGGCGTCGATGCTCGGCAAGATGGGCGCAGGCACGATGGCGGAGAAGGCTGCCAACCTGCGCGCGCTCTACGGCTACGTGTGGACGTTTCCCGGCAAGAAACTGCTCTTCATGGGCAGCGAATTCGGTCAGCGCACCGAGTGGAACCACGACGAGGCGCTCGACTGGGAATTGTGCGCGCTCCCCGAGCACTTCGGCCTGCAGCACCTGCTCCGTGACCTCAACCGGCTCTACACGGGCGACCCGGTGCTCGGCGCGCACGACTACGACCCGGCCGGATTTCGCTGGGTGAACTGCAACGACGCCGGGCAGAGCGTGCTGAGTTTCCTGCGCATGGACGACGCGCAGAAAACGATTTACCTTATCGTCGGAAATTTCACACCGGTCACGCGCTCGTTCTACCGCGTCGGTGTGCCCCAGGCCGGCTACTGGACGGAAGTGCTGAACACAAACGCCGCGGAATACGGCGGCACCGGCATCGGCAACCACGGCGGACGTCCGAGCGAGACAGAAGAGCGCGACGGCTTCGCGCAGTCAGTCGCGCTCACATTGCCCGGCCTCACGACGATGGTGTTCAAGTGGACAGTGCAAGAAGCGCCGAAGGCTCCCACCGCTCAATCGTGAAACCGCCCGGTCAGCGCTTCTTCTTCCGGCCGGTGTTCGGCTCGATGTTCAGGTAGGTCTTCGAGAGCATCTGCGATTCGTAGAACTCGACGAGGCGCACGCCTTCGCGCGGCTTGATGAGATCCTTGCGAGTGGCGTGGTCGACCAACTGCTTGATACGGCGGCAGAGTTCTTCCCACTGATATTGCACGCCTTCGATGACGTCGGCGACGCGCGAGCCGGCGAGGGCTTCCTCGATGTAGAAGCCGTTGGGCTCGTCGTCCTCAAGGAAGACGTGCACTTCGTTCACGCGGCCGAAGAGATTGTGCAGGTCGCCCATGATGTCCTGATAGGCGCCGGTGAGGTAAACGCCGAGGTAGTAGGGCTGGTCGGCTTTCAGCGGGTGCAGCGTGAGGTAGTCCTTCGTGTCCTGCAGGTCGATGAAGGTGCCGATCTTGCCGTCGGAGTCGCAGGTGATGTCGACGAGGATGGCGTTGACAGTGGGCTTCTCGGAGAGGCGATGCAGTGGTGTGATCGGGAAGAGCTGCTTGAGCGCCCAACTGTCGAGGAGCGACTGGAAGACGGAGAAGTTGCAGACGTATTGGTCGGCGAGCAGTTTCTTGAGGTCGTGCAGTTCCTCGGGTTGGTAACCGGACTTGGTGCCTTCCTTGTCGATCTGCTCGCAGACCTGCCAGAAAATCTGCTCGGCGGCGGCGCGGTTCTCAAGGTCGAGGTAACCGAGGTTGAAGAGCGAGAAGGCCTCTTCTTTTTTCTGGAGCGCGTCGTGGAAACGCTCGAGGCGGCCGAGTTTGGGTTTGTTTTTCAGCAGCACCTCCATGGCGGTGACGATCTTGTGCTTCGTCTTCGGCTGATGCTGTTTGCCGAGCGACTCGCGCTTGTTGATGCGCTCGAAGACCTCGACCACAAGCATGGAGTGGGGGGCCGCGACGGCGCGGCCGGACTCGGTGACGATGTCGGGCACGGCGACGCCGGACGCCGTGCAGATTTCGCGGATGTTGAAGACGACGTCGCGCGCGTATTCCTCGATCGAGTAGTTCATCGACGACTCGAAGTTGGTGCGCGAGCCGTCGTAGTCGATGCCGAGACCGCCGCCGACATCGAGGTAGCCCATCGGGAAGCCCATCTTCGCGAGCTGGCAATAGAAGCGCGCGGCCTCGGTGACGGCCGCCTTGATCGTGATGATGTTCGGCACCTGCGAGCCGATGTGGAAATGCACGAGGCGCAGCGACGCCTGCATCTTGGCCGCGCGCAGCTTCTCGACGGCGAAAAGAATCTCGGCGGTGTTCAAACCGAACTTGGCGTTGTCGCCGGAGGAGAGCGCCCACTTGCCCTCGCCACGCGTCTGGAGTTTCACGCGGAAGCCGATCATGGGCTTCACGCCCGTCTCCTGGGAAATCTCAATGATGTCGTCGACCTCGGAAAGTTGCTCGACGACGATGATGATCTTCTTGCCAAGCTTGCGGCCGAGCAGCGCGAGGCGGATGTAGTCGTGGTCCTTGTAGCCGTTGCAGATGATGAGACGCTGCGAGCCCTCGTGCATGGCGAGGGCGATCATCAGCTCGGGCTTGGAGCCGGCCTCGAGGCCGTAGTTATAGTCCTTGCCGGCCGCGACGATCTCGTCGACGACCTCGCGGAGCTGGTTGACCTTGATGGGGAACACGCCGCGGTATTCGCCCTTGTAGCCCTCGTCCTTGATGGCCTTCGCGAAAATCTGGTTGAGTTGCACCACGCGCTGGCGGAGGAGGTCCTGAAAGCGGATGACGATCGGCGCCTTGAGGCCCATGCTGGTCGCCTCGTTGATGACATCCAAGATGCGGATGGTGCGGCCGTCGGTGAGCGGTTGCACCTGCACGCAGCCCTCGGAATCAACTGAAAAGTGGCCGGCACCCCAGCGCTTAAAACCGTAATGCTCTTCGGACTGTGCGGCCGACCAGTTGGATGCGGATTTAGACTTCAATTTGCGGAGGACGGGTGGGCAGGGTTAGGCTTGCTTTTTGAAACACGGGTAGGCTTATTCGCCCTTTTCAATTTTCAAATCCCGTTCCGTGCAATGACTAAAATGCTCCTCGTCCTCGCCCAAGCCCAAACCGCCCCCTCCGGCGCCTCCTCGCTGCTCCAGCTCGCCCCGCTGGTGCTGATGTTTGCGGCCATGTATTTCCTGCTCATCGCCCCGCAGCGCAAGAAGCAGAAGGAACACGAGAAGATGCTCGCGGCCCTCGGCAGCGGCGACGAAATCGTCACCACTGGCGGTCTCTACGGCACGATCACCAGCGTGAAGGACGACCGCTTCATCGTCCGCATCGGCGACAACATGAAAGTCGAGGTCGGCAAGGGCTTCATCAGCAGCGTCGTCAAGAAGTCGGGTGCCTGAGTGCCCGGCTGTCCGCCGGTTGCGTGACCACGCCGCGGTATCCGAATTTAACAACAAACACCCATGCTCAGCCGTAACCTCTGGAAAATTATCCTGTCTGCCGCCATTGCGCTGTGGGCCGTGTATACCCTCACCCCGTTGAAGGACCAACCCTTCGGCGACTACGTCAAAAACGAAGCCTCCGCCAAGCCGGCCGACTTCGCCAAGCTGATGGTCAAGGTCAGCGACCGCGTAAAGTCCGGCCGGGCCGCGAGCGTTTACGTCGCCCTCAAGCAGATCGGCCGCGAAGAGAAGCTCGATCTCTCGCAATACTTCCCGCAGGTCCGCCTCGAGGCGTCGCTCAAGAACGTCGAGAAGCGCAACAACATCCTCCTCGACGAGCTCCTCCGTCTCTCCAAGGGCAAGCTCCAGCTCGGCCTCGACCTCAAGGGCGGCGTCGCCTTCACCCTTGAAGTTGACGCGGCCGCGCAGGCCAAAGACAGCCAAGACAACCGCCAGGCGAAACTGACCAAGGCGATCGAGATCATCGGCAACCGCGTCAACGGCCTCGGTGTCGCCGAACCCATCATCCGCCCGGTCGGTGAGAACCGCATCGAGGTCCAGCTCCCCGGCGTCTCGACCAAGGACAATCCTGAGATCGTCAACAGCCTGAAGAAGCCGGCGCGCCTCGATTTCAAGATCGTGCATCCGTTCGCCGGGCCGCCGCAGGATGTGCCGCCCGGTTACGAAGTGATGCCGCTGGAAATGGAAAACCGCAACGGTGAGTCGGTCGCCGAGGATCTTTTCATCAAGCGCATCCCCGAAATGACCGGCGAAGGCATTTCCGACTCCTACCCGGTCATGGACGAGTTCGGCCGCTTCAAGATCATCCTCCGTTTCACCAAGGCGGGCAGCAAACAGTTCGCCCAGGTCACCAAGACCATTGCCGACGAGGGCCAGCGCAACGGCCGGCTCGGTCGCCTTGCCATCGTGCTCGACGGCAAACTCTACTCCGCGCCGACCGTGCGCGAACAGATCAACAGCGACTCAGCCGAAATCTCCGGCTCCTTTTCGCAGCGCGAGGCGATGGACCTCGCCAACGTGCTCAACAACCCGCTCGACCTGCCCTTGCAGATCAAGGAGCAATATGAAGTCGAGCCTTCGCTCGGCAAAGACGCGGTGTCCAGCGGCGTGACCGCCACCGTGATCGGCACGAGCGCCGTCGCGGCGTTCATGATCACGTTCTACGCCACCGGCGGTCTCGTCGCCGTCGCTTCGCTTGCGATCAACATTCTCATCATCCTTGGCGTCATGGCCAGCATCGGCGCGACGATGACGCTCCCCGGCCTCGCCGGCATCGTGCTCACCATCGGCATGGCGGTCGACGCCAACATCCTGATCTTCGAGCGCATGCGCGAAGAGATCGCGGCCGGCAAGTCCCTTGTCGCGGCGAACGAGAGCGGGTTCCTCAAGGCGCTCTGGACCATCCTGGACGCCCACGCGGTGCAGCTCATCATTTGCGGCATCATGATCTGGCTCGGCACCGGCCCGATCAAGGGCTTCGGCTTTACGCTGCTCATCGGCGTGCTCTCGACGCTGTTCACCGTCCTCATCACGGGTCACATGTTCATGGAGATGATCATCGAAGGCGGCGGACTGAAAAAGATCACGATGCGCCGCATGCTGAAGGACCTCAGCGTGGACTTTGTGAAATGGGGCAAACCCGCCGCCATCGGTTCGGTGGCGCTCGTTGTGATCAGCATCGCCTATGTAGTTTATCAGGGCGACCGCATCTACGGCATCGACTTTGCAGGCGGCGATCAGATCACTGCGCAGTTCACGCAGAAAATTCCCAGCGACAAAATCCGCGAAGTCGCCAAGACCAGCGGCGCGGGTGAAGTGAGCCTTGCCTATGTGTCTGATCTCGGCGGCGGCAAGGAGCAGCTCAAGCTCGAGACCGCCTACGGCAAGTCCGGGGCGTTCTTCAGCGCGCTGCAGAAGGCTTATCCGAACGCCGGCCTTGAAAAGGTCGGCACCAGCCAGATCGGCGCCACCATCGGCAAGGAAGTCCGTTGGAACGCGGTTCTCGCCATCAGCGTGTCGATGCTCGTCATTCTCGTCTACATCGCCTTCCGGTTCGAGTTCGGCTTCGGCATCGGCGCCATGGCGTCGACGCTGCACGACATTCTGATGAACATCGGTATCTTCGTGCTCTTCGGCCACCAATTCTCGGCGCCGATGGTCGCGGCCATCCTGTGCGTCGCCGGTTACTCGATCAATGAGACCGTCGTCGTGTTCGACCGCATTCGCGAGGAGCTGAAGCTCGACCCGAACGGCAAGCTGCGCGACGTGATCAACAACGCGATCCGCAAGGTTTTCGCCCGCACGATCATGACGGCGAGCACGACCTTCCTCGCGGCGCTCGCCCTCTTCATGTTCGGCGGCGGCCAGCTGCACGACATCGCCTTCTGCTTCCTCGTCGGCATCGTGACGTCGACCTTCTCCGCCATCTTCATTGCCGCCCAAGTGTTCTACTGGTGGCACAAGGGTGACCGGAAACACGTCGAGGCGCACCAGGACATCGCGCCAAAATACGAGTGGGCCGGCTCCTCCCGCGCATCGGAATAAGCCACGGCGCACACGCGCTGCATCCCATGCGCTGGATCTACTCGCCGGTTCACGCCGAGAGCGTGACCACCCTCGCGCGCAGCGTGGGCACCGGCCCCATCGTGGCCGAATTGCTCATTCGCAACGGGCTCACGGAGTCCGAATCCGCCGGGCGCTTCCTGCAACCCACGCTCGCGACGCTGAGCGACCCGTTTCTTCTCGCCAATCTCGACGCCGCGGTCGTGCGCCTGCTGCGCGCAATGGAAATTAAGGAATCCGTCGTCATTCTCGGCGACTACGACGTCGACGGCGTCAGCAGCACGACTTTTCTCGTCAGTATCCTGCGCCGCCTCGGTCTGCGTCCGCGCTACTACGTCCCACGCCGGTTGGAGGAAGGTTATGGCCTCACGCGCAGCGCCATTGATCGCACGCTCGAAGGCGGACAGCCCGGACTGTTCATCGCGCTCGACTGCGGCACTAACTCCACCGGGGAGATCGCCTACCTGCGCTCGCTCGGTATCGACGTGATTGTCGTCGACCACCATCGCTCAAAGGAACCACCGCTACTCGACGCCGTCCTCGTGAACCCGCACGTGCACGAAGGTGTGGACGATGCCGCGTGGCGCCACCTGTGCACCGTCGGGCTTGTGTTCAAGCTCGTCCACGGTCTGCTCAAACGGCTGCGCGACGCCCAGCACCCCGTTGCGTTTGAGATCGTGCTCAAGGAATACCTCGACCTCGTTGCGCTCGGCACCATCGCCGACCTCGTGCCGCTCACGGGCGAGAACCGCATCCTCGCTCGCCACGGCCTGCGCATGCTCGCGGAGGCGCGCCGGCCGGGTTTGCAGGCACTGATGAGTGTCGCCGCACTCAAGCCGGAGCAGGGACTCACGCCGGTCGACATCTCTTTTCGTCTCGGGCCGCGCATCAACGCCAGCGGTCGGCTCGCCGATGCCGCATTGTCCGTGGATTTGCTGCTGAGCGACGACCGGGTGTTTTGCCGCCAGGCCGCGCAGCAACTCGACACGCTCAACCGCGAGCGGCAGGACATCGAGCGCGACATCACCGAGCAGGCCGAACAACAGGTGACCGACCTCTACAGTGACGCGCGCGGCTTCGTGCTCTTTGACGAGAGCTGGCACCCGGGCGTCGTCGGCATCGTCGCGGGCCGCATCTCGCGCAAATACAGCCGGCCGGCCATCGTGCTCGGGAACGAGGGCGAATTCGCCAAAGGTTCCGGCCGCGGGCTCGTGGGGGTGAACCTCGTGGAAATGCTCGCGGCATGTCAGGAATGCCTGGAGAGCTGGGGCGGGCATCCGATGGCCGTCGGTGTCTCGATGAAGAAAGTGCGCGTCGAGGAATTTCGCGCGAAGTTCGCCGCCGCCATTTTCGCCGCCACCGGCAACGGTGCGACGGAGCCCGGCCTCAACCTTTCGTGTTGGCTCGAGGGCACGCAGGTCAACGAGACCTTGCTCGAGAATCTCGCCCAGTTGCATCCGTTCGGGCAGGGGAACCCCGAGCCGGTCTTCGGCGTGCGTGGTCTGCGCCTGCGGCAGGTGGATGTTTTTAAGGAAGTGAATTTCCGTTTCGCTTGCGAAGACGCGAAGGGCCGGCGCATCAGCGGCGTCGCGTGGAAGCTGGCGGATCGACGGCCGCCCATCGGCGAACCGCTGGAGCTGGCGGTGCAGGTGAGCTGGAACCACTTCAACGGCCGCCGCACGCTCCAGTTGGAGCTGCTCGACTGGCGCGCAGTCTGAAGGGCGTGCGGCGCACAGTCTGCAAGGCGGGCGGCGTTCGCCACTGGAAAAAATTCTGCTTGAAGTCGCCCGCCGATATTCGCTTATTCGCCCTTCCTCCGTGCGGGCATAGCTCAACTGGATAGAGCGCCAGACTACGAATCTGGAGGTTAGGGGTTCAACTCCCTTTGCCCGCACCACCTTGCCCGCCGACTCCCCGGAGCGGCGGTTTTTGTTTACCCTGTTGCCGAAAACCCGTTGAGTGGCTCCGACATGTCGACCTTGCCGCTCAAGCTGACCGCACTTCTCTTCACGCCGGGCTCCCGCCCGGAGCGATTCGAGAAGGCCCTGGCGAGCGGCGCCGACGGCATCATCGTCGACCTCGAAGACGCGGTGCCGGTGATGGACAAGGACCGCGTGCGCGTCGAGGTGATGAAATATTTCAACACCAACATCCGCGTCGGCATGGCGCCGTTCGTGACCGCGATCCGTATCAACAGTCTCCGCAGCGACGCCGGTCGCGAGGACCTGATGGCGATCAAGAAAGCCGGCATCGTGCCTGATGTCGTCGTGCTGCCCAAGGTCGAGTCGGCCGACGAGGTGAAGTTCGCCGTCACGCACCTCGACCGCAGCGTGCGCCTGATTTGCCTCATCGAGACCGTGCAGGGCGTGCGGCGCTGCGCGTCCATCGTCGAATCCTCGCCCTCGGTCGCCGCGCTGGCCTTTGGCGGCTACGATCTTTCCGCCGAGACGGGCGGCGAACCGACCTGGGACGCGCTGCTCTGGCCGCGCACGCAGGTGGTGCACGCCTGCACCGCGAGTAGCGCGGTGGCGCTCGACCAGCCTTACATCAACTTGGACAACACCGCCGGTCTCGAGGAGGAGTGCGCCCGCGTGCGCGCCCTCGGGTTCGTCGGCAAGCTCGCCATCCACCCGAAGCAGGTCGCGACGATCAAAGCCGGTTTCCTGCCCACCGCTGCGCAGATCGACCGCGCCGCCCGCATCATCCGTGCCTACGACGCGGCCAAAGGCAACGTCGCCAACATCGACGGTCAGATGATCGACGTTCCGATGTATCGCTCCGCCCAGCGCATCATGCAGCGCGCTGGGCAGTGAAGCCTTCTGATTTTTTTTGACCATCACACGAATGAACACCGATCAAACCATGGACTATCCGTCCGTCTCCGTGAAATCCGTGGTCAACCTCTGTCTTAGTGTTCATTAGTGTGGATTAGTGGTTTCAAATTTTCTCATGTCTGAATTTCTCGCCTACTTCCCGACCGGAGAGAAACGCTACCGCGAGCGTTTCGGGCTCGATTTCGAGCAGTTCGCCGTCGGCCAGAAATTCCAGCACCGCCCGGGCCTGACGCTCTCGCAGCAGGACAGCCGCGACGAGTGCCTCGATACCCTCAACCAGCAGATGCTGCACCTCGACGAGCAGTTCGCGCTGCACACCGAGTGGAAGAGATGCCTGATGGATTCCACGCTCACGACGAAGGCCGTCATGGGCATGACGTGGAAAACCTTCGCCAAGCGGACGCGGCTGCTCGGCTTCGACGAGATCTCGCTGCCGAAACCGATGTTCGGTGGCGACACGCTCTACGCCGAGTCGGAGATTCTTGAGAAAGCCGACTGTCCCGACGACGCGAAGGTTGGCCGGCTCAAGGTCTGCACGCTCGGCCTCAACCAGCGCGGCGAAACGGTGGCCAAGCTCGTGCACGACGCGCTCATCGCGCGCCACGGCCACGACCACTTTACCCGGATTAACTATTGAGTAGCGAGTTAACCATAATCCTAACGAATGAGCACTGATAGCCAAGAGCCCCTCT
>JANXWT010000197.1 GCA_025351035.1 Opitutia bacterium
CTCCTGGAAATTATCCACCGGCATGCGGTGGGTGATGACCGGGGTGATGTCGAGGCCACCTTGGACGAGCGCGGTCATCTTATACCAAGTCTCGAACATCTCTCGCCCGTAAATGCCTTTCAGGTGAAGCATTTTAAAGACGATTTTGTTCCACTCGACCTTGGCCTCGGCGGTGTGCGTGCCGAGCAGCGCGATGCGGCCGCCCATCACCATGTTGTCAATCATCTGATTCAGCGCGAGCGAACTGCCGGACATCTCGAGGCCGACATCGAAACCCTCGGTCATGCCGAGTTCCTTGTGCCAGACATCGCTGAGATTTTCGTTCGCGACGTTGACCGCGCGGGTCGGGCCGAATCTCTTCGCGAGTTCGAGGCGCCCGTCGTTGATGTCGGTGATAACGACCTTGCGGGCGCCGGCCTTTTTGGCGACGGCGACGGCCATGCAACCGATCGGGCCCGCGCCCGTGATGAGCACGTCCTCGCCGACGAGGTCGAAGGAGAGCGCCGTGTGGATGGCGTTGCCGAGCGGGTCGAAGCACGAGACGACATCGAGGTCCAGGCCGGCGGGAATTTTCCAGACGTTGGACGAGGGAATCGAAACAAAGTCGGCAAACGCGCCGTTGCGATTCACGCCGACGCCCTGCGTGTTGGGGCAGAGGTGGCGGCGGCCGGCGAGACAGTTGCGGCAGTGGCCGCAGACGATGTGGCCTTCGCCGGTAACGATCTGCCCCTTGGTGAAACCGGTGACGCCCGCACCGACATCCTCGACGGTGCCGACGTATTCGTGGCCGATGATGAGCGGCGGCTTGATGACGCGCTGGGCCCACGCGTCCCATTTGTTGATGTGCACGTCGGTGCCGCAAATGGACGTTTTCTTGATCTTGATCAGGACATCGTTAAGGCCGGGCGTGGGCACGGGGGCCTCGGTCATGATCAGGCCGGGACCGGCGATGGGCTTCACGATGGCACGCATTTTAATGGGCATGGGGAAAAAGTTGGCCGCAGCGTAGTAAGGACCATTGCGGAAACAACTCCGAAGCGGTGTGCGGGTGCAATTCCACGCCGGCTAATGGCGGGTGCGATTGCGTCTGGGTAGGGCGCAGTCTCGCTGCGCCCGCTCAGGTTTGGCAACCCAGGGGCGCAGCAAGTCTGCGCCCCTATTCGGCACGCCCACGAGGATCTGCTCTACATTTCGGAATGCTTAGTCGAGCGACCGCCACAGATACCAACTCGCGACGGAGCGGTAGGGCTGCCAACGGCGCGCGTGCTTGATGATGGCGTCGGGCTTCGGATCCTTGCGCTTGCGGTAGAGTTTTTTGAAACCGAGCCGGATGGCGAAATCGCCCGTCGGCATCACATCGGGGCGGCCGAGATAGAAAATCAGCAACATGTGCACGGTCCACGGACCGATGCCGCGCACTTCGGTGAGGCGGGCAACGAGTTCGTCGTCGGTCAACTTGTGCGCAGCGCGCATCGTCGGCACAGTGCCCTCGATGCACTTGGCGGCGAGATCGCGCACGGCGGCGAGCTTGGCGCGCGAGAGCCCGGCGCCCCGCAATTCTTCGTCGGTCGCACCAGTCAGAGCCTCGGCGTTGGGTCCGCCGAGTTTTCCTAGAATGCGCAACACCCGCCCGTGAATCGTTGCAGCGGCCTTGCCATGCAACTGCTGGTAGATGATCGACTGCAGCATCGCCTCAAACAGGCTGTCGGCTGATTTCAACTCCAGTGCGAACCCGCCAATACGCTCGATGAGCGCGCCGAGTTCGGCGTCGTTGGTGCGCAGGTGGGCGAGGGCGGCGGCGGAATCGAAACGCAGTTTCGGTTTTTGTCTCGCGGAGGATTTGCGCGGCCCGGTCATTCGGAAATCAGCTCCGCCCCTTCGAGTGCGAGCAGCCGGGTCTTGGTGCGCACACCGCCGGGCGCGGAGAAGCCCGTCATCTTGTCGCTGGTGGAGACAATGCGGTGGCAGGGCACAATGAGTGGCCAAGGGTTCGTCGCGAGCGCCACGCCGACGGCGCGGGCGGCTTCGTTGCCGAGCGAGAGCAGGCGTGCGAGTTCACCGTAGCTTTTCTTGTAGCCGGGCTTGATGGCTTGAGCTTGCCGGTAGACCGCTTGCTGGAAATCGCTCACGCGCGACCAGTCGATCGGCACGTCGGAGAAATCCTGCAGCTTGCCCTCGAGGTGCTGCTGCACGCGCTCGACGGCGCGGCGCACCCACTCGGGACGCGGCTCGTCGGAGGATTTCGAGCGGGCCTTGGCGGCGAGATGCTTTTCCGTCAGCGCGGCGTCCGCCTCGGGCAGTTGGAAGCCGGTCAGGCCGGCGTTGTTCCACGCGAGGCCGCAGGTGCCAATGGCGGTCGGGAAAAGCGTGTGGGGCATGGCGGCAGAGAGAGGCGCAGTTTGCATCGCCTGCAAGTCAGGCGATGTTGTGCCGGGCCGCGACGACGGAAACTGGGCGACTAATTTTCACCGATATAGCGGCGGAAGAATTCCTCGTAGCGCACGAGGCTGTCGAGGCGCTGTTTCACTTCGCCACTGCGGCTCATCTCGTGCGTCGCGCGCGGATAGCGGACTTCCTCGACGTCACGGCCCATGACCTTGAGGGCCTTGAACATCATTTCGCTCTGCACAAAACCTGTGCGGCGATCATTGTCGCCGTGCTGCATCAGGAACGGCGTCGTGATTTTGTCGACGTAGTTGAAGGGCGATTCGCGCTCGAGGGTCGGGCGGATTTTCTCCGCCCAGGGGTAGCCTCCCATCTGGCTCGGCACAAGCCGCCACGCGTTGGCCTCGCCGAAGAAAGTCGGCAGGTGATACACGCCGCGCTGTGCGACGGCGGCTTTGAAGCGGTGGTCGTGGCCGATGAGCCAGGCGGTCATGTAGCCGCCGTAGGAACCGCCAGTGACGACCTCGCGGTTCTTGTCGATGTAGTTTTCCTTCGCCGCGAAATCGACGCTGGTCAGGATGTCGCTCGCCGGACCGGTGCCCCAGTCCTGGAAATTCGCGTGCTGGAAATCGAAGCCGTAGCCACCGGAGCCGCGCGGATTGCAGAACACGATGGCGTAGCCGCGTGCCGCGAAATACTGGAACTCAAACCACATGCTATCCTCGCCCGGACCCCACATCGCCTGCGGCCCGCCGTGGACTTGGAGGAGGAGCGGATACTTTTTCGCCGGATCAAACTCGGTCGGCTTCATCGTCCAATACTGGATGGTGAGACCTTCCTTGTTCGTGAAGCTGTGCGGTTCGACCGCGCTGAGCTTTTTGCCCGCGAGCCAGGAGCTGTTTGGAGTGGCCAAGGGCGGCGCGTAGAGCATCTGACCGCGCATCCGAAGACCAGCATACAGCTGATATGGGTCCTTCGTCGTGGTGATTACTTGGACGAACTTGTCTTTCACGACGTCATAGGCCCGCACACCAGTATCCTCTCCAATGTTTTTGGACAGATTGTTCACCGCGCCACTTGCTGGAAAGACACTGTAGAGCGGAAAACCACCGCTACTCGGAGCGACGAAATAAATTTCTTCGCTGTCGGAACTCCATGAGAGATTGCCCGCGGTCCGGCCGAGTTTCGCGGTGAGAATCTTCGCGTCGGTGCCGGTGACGCTGCACACCGAAACGGCGGCCTGGCCGTAACCGAGGAATTCGCCCGGCGTCGCCGTGAACGCGACGCTCTTGCCGTCGGGCGAAGCCACGGCGTTGCCGAGGCTGTAGTCTTTCATCTCGAGGAAAAGCTTCACGCCGCCGCCGGCCGCATCGACCAGGTAGAGACTGGTCGAGATGGAGCGGTCCGGATGCTCGAGGAGATTTTTCGCGCCGGTGACGACGATGCTCTTGCCGTCGCGCATCCAGTCGCCGCCGTTGAAGGCGTTGTAACCCGGCGTGAGGTCCTTGGCCTCGGCATCCTCGCGCACTTCCTGCACTAAGAGGTGGCCGAAGGTCATGTCGGGATTGATGTCCGTCTCGCTGAGGAAATTCAGGTGGTCGAGCGGCCGCGGGTTGCCGTCGGCCTCGTTCTTCGCGAGCCACTCGCGGCGCTCCTGCAGCGTGCCATCGGGCGAGGCGGTGGGTCTTTTCGCGTCCTTGTCGTCCTTCTTGGCTTTGTCGGCGCTCTTCAGTCCCCAGTTGCCGACATCGCCGGCAGCGCGGCCGGGTTTTTCGAAATTCCATTTCGGTTTCGAGTCGACGACGGCCTTTTCGAGAGTATCGCGGACTTGGGCAAAATTAAGGGTGGTGGTGAACAGAATCCGCGAACCATCGGGCGACCAACGCGGGGTGCCGGCGCCGAATTCGGACTTGGTGAGCTGCTGCGCTTCGCCGCCTTCGAGTGCGAGCACGTAGATCTGCGTTTTGTCCGTCGGGGCATTGCCGCCGCGGGCGAAAGCAATGCGTTGACCGTCGGGGCTCCACGCGGGGGCGGTGTTGCTGTTGGTGTTGCGCGTGAGCTGACGGGGCGGCGTCTTGCCGTCAGTGGCGGCGAGCCAGAGATTGGTGTGGTAAACCCAGTCGTCCTTCGCCTCAGGCTTGGGCTCGATGGAGCGCACGACATAGACTACCCACTTGCCGTCAGGCGAGAGCGCGGGCGACTCGACCTGCTTCAGCTTCAATAGGTCACTGGCGGTGATGAGCGACGGCGTGACGGCGCTGGCATCGGTCGCAGAGGCGGGGGCGATCGCATCGGCAGAGCGGACAATAGTCGTGGCGGCGTAGAACGCCAACAACACGACGACGAGGCGGGGCAGTAGACGGGGCATAGGGTGGGGAATCTGTCCACCGGCCCGTGCCTGTCGAAAACATTCGGACGCGCCCACTGAATCGGGCGGCGTGCTGTGCGCAAGCCGCGTCGAACTGCCTCGGCGGCGCGTTTTGACGTTGCGGGCGGCGGGCTTTTCCGGGACGACCCTTTGCCACGATGTCGCAAAACCAATTCTACAACGCCTTCGACATGCTGGAGTGGGGCAGCGCCCGGAAGACCGACTACCGGAGCCCATTCCAGATCGACCGTGACCGCATCATCCACGCGCACGCGTTCCGCAAGCTCCAGTCGAAGACGCAGGTCTTCCTGAGCGGGGAATACGATTTCTACCGCACGCGGCTGACCCACTCGATGGAGGTCGCGCAGATCGGTCGGTCGATCGTCCACTGCCTGCGCAGCCGCGGCGATCCACTGACCGACGACTTCTACATCGACTCCGACCTCGTCGAGGCCAGTTGCCTTGTGCACGACATGGGCCATCCGCCCTTTGGCCACTCTGGCGAACGCACGCTGCAGGAATTGATGAAGCGTCGCGGTGGTTTTGAGGGCAATGCGCAGACGCTCCACCTGATCTGCGAGACGATGTATCAGAACGACAGTGGCGTGCGCGGCATGCAGCCCACGCGGGCGCTGCTCGACGGCGTGCTCAAATACAAGAAGCTCTATACGGAGTTCGCCACGCCGCCGATCAACCACTTCATCTACGATTCGCAGACCGCGGTGCGGGATTTTGTCTTCGGCGGCGCGCGCATTCCCGGACCGCTCATGCGCGGCGAGGCGTTGAATGACTTCAAAAGCGTCGAGTGCCAGATCATGGACTGGGCGGACGACGCGGCCTATTCGCTCAACGACATCGTGGACGGCGCACGGGCGGGTTTCCTGACCACCGACCAGATCGAACGCTGGGCGGCCGGCGAAGCGATCGGCCCGCTGGAGCAGAAATTTCTCGATTCGATGTTCGATGCCATCCGCAAGGACCGGCTCGAAAACGTGTTTTCGAAAAAGATCGGTGCGTTCATCCAAACGTGCCGGCTGCGGGAGCGGGAGAATTTCATGTCGGCGAACACGAACCGCTACCGTTACGAGCTGATCGTCGAGGAAGTCGCGTTGAAGGAGGCGCTGTTTTTCAAAAAAATGGCGAACGACATCATCTTCGAGAGCCCGCAGTTGGAGCAACTCGAGCACAAGGCGCGGGTCGTGCTCATGGCGCTCTACGAGGCCATCTGGGAA
>JANXWT010000217.1 GCA_025351035.1 Opitutia bacterium
GTGTCGGGTCGGCGTCGGTCAGCAGGAAGAAAAACAGATAGACGGGAATGACGGCGACCGAGGCGAAGAACCCGAAGATGCCCGCGCCGGCTTGCTGGAACGTCGGCACGAGGTGGCCGAGAAAATTCTGCGCCTGCCCGGACAGACTGTTGACGGCGTTCTTGACCGCGGGAATGTCGAGATAGCGGCGGCTCATCGCCAGCCACTCGGGAAAATGTTTTTCGCCCCACACCAAGCTATTTTTCCAGAGCGTCGGCAGGTAAGCGACGAAGTCGAGCAACTGCGCGATGATGGCCGGCGCAAACGCGAAAATCAGCGCCACCACCACGAGGAGGAACAGGCCGTAGAGCAGGATCACCGCGACGGGGCGGCGGATTTTCAGCCGGCTTTCGAGGAAGGCGACGACGGGCCGCAGGATCAGCGAGAGAATGCCGGCGACCGCAAGAGGCCAGATGACCCGCGAGAACGCGCTGACGAAGCGCGCGCCGTAGACGAACGCTACGCAGGCGAGCGCGACCAGAATGGCGACCGCCAGACCAGCGACGGCCGACCCCACGAGCTTGCGCTGCTCGGGAGTCAGAAGCGACTGGGACTCGGATGCCATGCGCAGAGGGAAGGGCCGACGGCGGCGCGAGGCAAGCGCGCAGCGGGCGGCTGGAAATTCCGCGGAACATTCTCTCCCCTTGACAATCTAGGCGAGGGTCGCTCTTTCCTAGACATCCTAGATGTAACCATGGCCAATCCCCAAGCCGACCTCCTGCAGGGCACCCTCGACCTGCTCATCCTGAAATCGCTCCTCGCGGAGCCCATGCACGGCTTCGGCATCGTCGCCCGCATCCGCCAGCTCTCGCGCGACATGCTGACAGTGGAGCAGGGCTCGCTGTATCCGGCGCTCTACCGGCTGGAGGAGCAGGGCTGGATCAAGGCCGAGTGGGGCGTCTCGGAAAACAACCGCAAAGCCAAGTTCTACACGCTGACGACGTCGGGCCGGAAGCAACTGGCGGTCGAGACCGAGAGCTGGGAAAAACTTTCGGTGGCGATCAACTTCGTGCTCAGCAGCACCTGAACCGGAGACCACGACCATGATCCACCGTTGGGCCACGCGATTGAAACGACTGCTGTTCCAGCGGCAGACCGAGGCCGAGATGTCCGCCGAGATGCAGCACCATCTCGAACTGCTGGAGGAAGCGAACCGCCGCGCGGGCATGACGGCCGACGAAGCACGCTGCGCGGACTGGTCAAGAACCCGGGTTTCACGGCGACGGCGTTGCTCACGCTCGGACTCTGCCTCGGCGCCAATCTCGCGATCTTCGCCGTGGTCGATGCCGTGCTGCTGCGGCCGCTACCGTTTCCCGAAGCGGATCGGTTCGTGACGATGTTCAACACCTACCCGAAAGCCGGCGTCGACCGCGACGGCTCCTCGATCACGAATTACTACGAACGTCGCGGGCAGATCGAAGCGTTCGCTAGTTTGGCCATATTCCGGAAAGGCGCGGCGATTGTCGGCGAGACCGGTTCCACGCAGCACGAGAGCGTCACCAGCGTGTCGCCGGAGTTTTTCTCGACGCTCGGAAGCGAGCCGGTGCTCGGGCGCGCGTTCACGGAGGCGGAGACGACGTATGGAGCCAACGACGTTGTGATCCTGACCGACGCTTACTGGCGGCAACATTTCAACGCCGACCCGGCGGTCTTGGGTCGTGAACTCCGGGTAGACGGGCGCGTGCGGAAAGTCGTCGGGGTGCTTGCGCCCGATTTCAGGTTTCTGTCCTCGACGGCCCGGTTGTATTTCCCTTTCGCATCCAGCATCGAGCAGCGCGGCCCCTCGGAGCGGCATTCGGGCGGTGGCGCGACCAATCTCGTCGCGCGGCTCAACCCGGGATTCACGGTGGCCGATGCGCAGCGCCAGATCGACCGGCACAACGATCTCGTCGGCAAAGGTGCGCCGGAGGAAAAGATGATGGCCGATGCCGGCTTTCGGACCTCGGTGCTGCCGCTCCGCGCGGACCACGTCGCGTCGATTCGCCCCGTGCTTTTGCTGATGCAGGCCGGCGGGCTGCTCCTGCTCGTGATCGGCGGCGTCAATCTGG
>JANXWT010000225.1 GCA_025351035.1 Opitutia bacterium
CCGCCGGCGGCCGCACCCGCGTGCAATCAAGAAGCACGGGATGGTGTTCGTCCTAGGATGGGGTCTATGGAGGGCAAGTATTATATCTAATGTGTAATGCTGAGCGTCCCTTCCCCTTGGCATATTTAGAGAGGCGGTAGCCGTAGGGTCTAGGGCGGGCGCCGAGTCGAAGAGGGTTATGACGACGATTCACGCCTAGAGCGACGGCCAGCTTCAATAATGATCATCAGAATGCTAACATCAGAGGGGCTAACACCGCTGATGCGGCTCGCGTCGGCCAGAGTTGCTGGCCGCGCAGCGTGAAGTTTTTGGGCCCCTTCTTTTCGCAGACTCGGGATAGCTAGATAATCAATATGGTCCGGAATGCGGATTTTCTCGTTGTCCTTGAAGCGTTCAATCTGCCGTTGCTCCCGGAGTCGGTAGCCGCGATATCTTACCCGATAAATCGTTTCGTCGCGCACTTCCTTAGTCTCCTGCTGAAAATTTTGGGGCAGTTCCAGCGGGCTGTTTGTTCGCCGAATCGCATCACCCCAGGAGCCGCCGGCCGTGTTGTTGTTCTCGAAAAATTCAACCCAAGTATTAATCGATGAATATTTCTTTGCTATATTTACTAAACGGCTTGTGGATAAAAGGTTATGCTTTTTAGAATGCTCAAAAAAACGACCTTCGGCACTGCCATGATTGAAGAGAAGCCTGTGCTCGGCCCGACTTGTGAACATCCGGTAGGGCTCAGAAGTTCCTTTGGTTGTAAGGTCATCGATCAGAACGCCGATATACCCCTCGTGTCGCCGGATAACCATCGGCGGCTCTCCCCTCGCCTTAAGGGCCGCATTTACGCCGGCGACTAGGCCTTGAGCGGCGGCTTCCTCGTAACCAGATGTGCCGTTGATCTGTCCGGCAAAAAAAAGATTTTCCATCAAGCGTGATTCCAATGACGGCAAGAGTTGGGTTGGTTGAGCGAAGTCGTATTCGACGGCATAGGCCGGGCGGAGCAGAACGGCGTTTTCCAAACCTGGGATGCTATGGATTAGTTGGACTTGAATATCGAACGGCAGGCTTGTCGAGAGTCCGTTGATGTAGTATTCGTTCGTGTTCCGGCCTTCCGGCTCGAGAAACAGCAGATGGCGTTCTTTGTCCGCGAATCGAACGAATTTGTCTTCAATGCTTGGACAATAACGCGGGCCCGTTGCGGTGATCTGGCCGGAATACATGGCCGAAAGGTGCAAATTGTCGCGCACAATCCGTTCAGACTCTGAAGTTGTGTAAGTCAGCCAGCAGGAGGCCTGCTCGCGGCCCGGCACCCAGCCGAGCCGGGTTTCACCGGGCTGTTCCACGTGGAACAGGTCATCCTTTTCGCGGGTGTCATGGAATGCGAAAAGCGTGGGCTCGCGGTCGCCTTTCTGCTCCTGAAGTCCCGCGAAGTTGAGGCTCCGCCCAAGAAGTCTCGGCGGTGTGCCAGTTTTAAGGCGATGGAGCTCAATACCCGCCTCAAGGAGGCTTCCTGAGAGCGTCTTGGCGCTGAAGTCACCCAGTCGACCACCTTCATTCTTGTTTTGGCCCACATGCATGAGCGCCCGTAAAAATGTGCCGGTGGTGATAATCACTGCTCGACCAAAAAATTCCACGTCTAGGTTGGTGCGGCAGCCGACGACACGGCCGTGCGCGTAGATCAGCCCAGTTACAGTTGTCTGGAAGATCTGCAAATTTTTCTGGAGTTCGAGGGTGTGCTTAAGACGGAATTGATACGCTTTCTTGTCGCATTGGGCGCGTGGAGCCTGCACAGCCGGCCCTTTGGACTCATTCAGTAGCCTAAATTGAATAGCGGTCACGTCGGTGTTGATCGCCATCTCTCCTCCCAGCGCGTCAATCTCTCGCACGATCTGCCCCTTTGCCTGGCCGCCAATTGCCGGGTTGCAGCTCATCTGGGCTATCGTATCAATATTGCCAGTGAGCAGCAGGGTAGAGGCCCCCATCCTTGCAGCGGTAAGGGACGCCTCAACGCCGGCATGACCAGCACCACAAACAATCACGTCAAATGGCAGTTCGTTGAATCTCACAAGCGTGTTAATTTTAACACAAAATAAATATTTTGATGTGTTTTTATTTACCAATACAAAAACTAGAGAACAGTTGATCTAAAATTCGCTCGTTATCAATCCGGCCCGAAATATCGCCAAAATTATCGAGCGCGCAGCGCAAATCACTGGAAGTCAATTCTATGTGTGTCAGTGACACTTCGGCTGTTTTTTCTCGCGCAGCTTGCAAGCAGTGAAGCGCTTGGTTCAAGGAGTGTGCGTGCCGAGCATTGATCGCGATTAATTCATCGCCGACATCTGAGCGAAACGACTCAGCAATCCTGCGGATTTCCGATTGTAGACAAACGAAACCATCTCCGCGCAGTGCCGACACGCGAACGGACGGGAAAGGCTGTGTGACAGCGTCAGGCGCAGCTTCCGAAATATCTGTTTTATTGAAGACCGCGATGGTGTTTGCCGGCGTCATTAACCCAGCGAGTGCGCTTGGCAGAGCGGGGAGGGAGCGGGTTGCGTCGATTACCCAGAGGAAAAGATCGGCCCGGGCAGCTTGTTCAAAGGTCTTCCTGATACCCCTCTCTTCCACCGAGGCAGCCCTCGGGTTTAGGCCTGCGGTGTCAATGAGACGCAGAAAATGAGCCCCGACCACGATAGCCTCTTCCAAATAATCACGGGTGGTGCCCGGCTCGGCGCTGACAAGCGCACGCTCGTGTCCGACCAGCCGATTAAGAAGGCTGCTCTTGCCCGCATTTGGCGCGCCTACAATCACGGTCCTGATTCCCTCGCGCAAGACCGCGCCGTAGTGTGTGGTCGCGATCAACTGTCGGGTCAAAGGAAGGAGTTCATCTAGCTGGCGGAGCACGCTCAATCGGTCCTCGGGGGGCAAATTCTCCTCTGGGAAATCAATCTGGGCTTCGATTTGCGCTAGAACTTCAACCAACTTGCTGGTCAAGACCTGCATGTGCCTACCTAGTGCGCCGCGGAGCTGCGCATTTGCCGCCGCCAGTGCGCGTTCGCTGCGCGCGTGTAGCAAATCCATTACCGCCTCTGCCTGGCTGAGGTCCATTCTGCCATTCAGAAAGGCCCGTTTAGTGAATTCGCCGGCCTCCGCCATTCGGCAGCCACGGTCCAGCAAGTCCTCGAGAATTCGCTGCGCGATGTAAGGATTGCCGTGGCAGGAAATCTCGACGGTGTCTTCCCCCGTGTAGGAATTCGGCGCCGAGAAATACGTAAAGACCACATCGTCCACCAAGGCTGCTTTCACGTCGCGATAATCCGCGCGTGTGACCATTCGAGCTGTCGGCAAGGTTTCGAAAATAGACCGGGTAATCGCCGGAACGGTTGGGCCGCTAGCCCGGACGACGGCCATCGCCGCCGTGCCGACCGGAGTTGCCAATGCGGCGATGGTATCAGGATGGCCCAACATTCGCCTGAACCAAGCGAACCCCGTGCTTTACGCAAAGAGGAAAACAGGGCGCCGGCGCAAAACCGTTAGCTTTGACGAAATATCCGGCAACCGCTAACCTCTGCGCGCAATGCCATCTAAGCACGTCCGCGCCATCCAGCGCTATTACCCGCAAATCTACCTCGCGTGTCACGTCGATCACGTGCGGACGAAATCCAACCGCCATCATCTCTCGGCGCACGACTCCACGCTGCTCGCGCATCTTGACGAATCGCAGTCGACGCTCGCCGGTTCGCTCGCGCGCCATCTCGGCATCGCCAACTCAACGCTCTCGCCCGCGCTCAACCGCCTCGAGTCACTCGGCCATCTCACGCGCACGCCGTCGCGTCACGACAAGCGCCAGATCGAGCTTTGCTTGACCGCGCTGGGCGCTGAGGCGATGGCCGAAGCGTCGGTGCTCGACGCCAAACGCGTGGCCGCGGTCCTCGAAAATCTTTCCGCCACTGAGCAGAAACGTGCCGTGGCTGGACTCGCGCTCTTGGCCGCGTCGGCGCTCGAACATCAGACCAAAGCGCCGCGCCGCAAGCGCTGGTGATATTTTATGGGACTCGAAACCAACTGCACGCTGCGGCTCGGGCGTGAATCCTTCGCGGGCAAAGCACACCTCGACTCGGAAAAACTCACGTTTCGCGGCGAAGCCAAACTTGACCTCGCACTGAAGAGCATCCGCACGGTCGCGGTGGGCGAGGGTAGGGCGGTGAAGCTCACGCATGCCGCCGGCGTCGCGACGCTCGATCTCCGTGATCGCGTCACGGCGGAAAAATGGGCACTGAAAATCTGGTCGCCGCGCAGCCTGGTCGACAAGCTTGGGTTGAAGCCGAATTCGCGTGTGGCGGTGATCGGCGTCAACGACGCTGAGTTTCACGCGCAGGCGCAGCAGCGAATTGGCGCTCCGCTCGATACCAAGTTGCGCGCAGATCTAGATTTCATTTTCTATGCCGCCGACGGCGACGCGGAGCTCGCGAAACTGAAGTCGCTCAAGAAATACCTTCAACCCGCTGGCGCGATCTGGATTGTGTCGCTTAAGGGCAAAGCGGCGAAAATCCGTGATGTTGACGTGATGCGCGCAGCGCGTGCGGCCGGCCTCGTCGATAACAAGGTGTGCAGTTTCTCAGAGACGCGCACCGCGTTGAAACTGGTGATCCCGGTGACCGCGCACTGAATCCATACGCACTGTTTTTTCTTCGGGGTTTTGGATCGCCGGGGATGGGGGCAACCGGTAGCGAGAGTTTCGGTGCGTCCATCGTGATCGTCGGTTTCTCCGCTGGCGTGGTCACGACCGGAGGAGGGGATAATCTTTCGACCGTGATTTTGGGTGGACTTGCGGTCGCGTTCTCCGACGGAGCGATTCGCGAGGCCCGCACCTCGGCGGGCGCGAGGTCTTTCAGTATCTCTTCGGCGCGCGCTTCGGCGGCTTTGACGTCGTTCGGTTTCTTCGCGAGGCGAGCGCGCACCTGTTCCTCGGCATCCTGGCCGACGCCTGACTTGCCACTGACGATCAACCACGCGAGTCCCTCGACGTAGTTCCGTTGCACGCCGCGACCGCTGGCGAGCATGGCTCCGATGTTGTGCTGCGCTTCGGCAACGCCGGCGCGCGCGGCGCGCGTGAAACAATCCAGCGCGCGTCCGTAGTCGGGCGGGCCGTTGTGTCCATCGTGATAATTTTTACCGAGGCGAAACCAACCGTCGGCGTTTCCACCCCGCGCGGCCTGCTCAAAAAGCTCCGCGGCCTTTTTGGTGTCGAGCGGCACACCGCTGTCGTCTTGGAAAAGCTCGGCGAGTTGGAAGCACGCGAGCGGGTCGCCCTTCGCGGCAAACGCCTTGAGTTGTTCGAGCGTCTTCCATTTCCGTCCGCCACCGTCGGTCGACAACAGCACGGGCGGCGTGTCGTCCGCGGGTTTCTCTATTTTTGCCGGAGCGGCGTAGCCCAAAGAAAAACCAGCCGCCGCCACGATGGCGACGACTGGTCGGAGAATAGAAAACCGGCGGCGAGACATGGATTGCGCAGACGTGGCGCCGCGGTCGCGGGTTACTCGGAGCTGGCGCCCGTGACGGATTCGCCGCCCTTGACGGTCACCTTCTCGAGGATCGCGGCTTTAACCTTGGCCGCGAGCTCCGGGTTCGACTTGAACGCTTCCTTGGCGGCTTCGCGGCCTTGGCCGACGAGGTTGCCTTCGTAGGCAATCCACGCGCCTTTCTTTTCCAGCACCTTGTGTTCGAGACCGAGATCGAGCAGCGAGCCCGTGACGGAAATGCCTTCGTCATACATGATGTCGAATTCGCACTCGGTGAACGGCGGCGCGACCTTGTTCTTCACGACTTTGATCTTCGTGCGGTTGCCAATGACCTTGCCGTCGGGCGTCTTGAGCTGGTCCTTCCGGCGGATGTCGATGCGGATCGACGAGAAAAATTTCAGCGCGCGGCCGCCCGAGGTCGTCTCGGGGTTGCCGAACATGACGCCGATCTTCTCGCGAATCTGATTGGTGAAAATACAGACGCACTGGGTCTTGCTGACGACGGAAGTCAGTCGGCGCATCGCCTGCGACATCAGGCGCGCCTGGCTGCCCATCGTCATGTCGCCCATCTGGCCGTCGAGCTCGGCCTTCGTGATCAGCGCGGCAACGGAGTCGAGCACGATGATATCGATGCTGTTCGAGCGGATGAGCGTCTCCATGATATTGAGCGCATCTTCGCCGGAATCCGGCTGCGAAACGAGCAGGTCATCCAGATTCACGCCGACCACACGCGCGTATTTTGGATCGAGCGCGTGTTCGACGTCAATGAAGGCGGCGAGGCCGCCTTGGCGCTGGGCCTCGGCGATGGCGCTCAAGCAGAAGGTGGTTTTGCCGGACGATTCTGGGCCGTAGATTTCGATGATGCGACCGCGCGGCAAGCCGCCGACGCCGAGCGCGAGGTCGATGGCAAGCGAACCGGTCGAGAGCGTGTCGACCTTCATGCGCGTGTTGCTGCCGAGGCGCATGATCGAACCCTCGCCGAATTGCTTCGTGATGGAGGAGACGGCGAGCTCGATGTTTTTCTCGCGGGCAATGCCGCCGGTCTTTTCGGAGGGGGCGATGCGGGAATCGGTGGATTTGGAGGCTTTATCGGCTTTGGACATGGGATTCGTGTTTAGAGTTAAAAGGAGAGGATAGCAGAGGGCGCTGACAGCGGTATGTCAGGAGACTTTCTCCGGCCTGTCCGTCCGGCAAGCGCGGAGTGGGTGAAACCACCACCTAATATCAGGCGTTGAAAAATCTTGCTGGTTGCCAAGTCACGCAGCGGCGGGCTGGCCGAAGGCGAAGGCGAAAATCACTGCGAGGAGGATAAAGAGCAGGCTGACGGCGTAGTTCCAGCGGAGTTTTTCGCCGAGCACCAGCCAGGCGAAAGCCACAAAGACGACGAGCGTGATGACCTCCTGCATGATCTTCAGCTGGTAGCCGCTGTAGTGGGCGTAGCCGATCCGGTTGGCCGGCACCATCAGGCAGTATTCGAAGAACGCGATGCCCCACGCGATGGGCACGACGATCCAAAGCGGTTTGTCGTGGAGATATTTCAGGTGTCCATACCAGGCAAAGGTCATGAACACATTGGACAGAGTGAGGAGGAAGATCGTGGCCATGGGCGCACGATGTGAGCGACGGCGCTCGCCGCCAGCCAGAAAGACTCATTTGGGTCTGGCGGTTACCAACCGAAGGCACGTTCACTCCGTGAGCGTGTAGACGGCGAACGAACCCAGCCAATGGGCGCGGCCGAAGTCGGTTGCGCTGAGCTGTGGCAACGCGGCTGCGAAATGCCGTTCGGCCGCCGCTTCGATCAGCGGCCCGCGCCCATCGCCGGCGGGCAGAATTTTCGCGAGCCGTTGCCACACCCAGGCGCGGTTGAGGTTCAGGCCGATCAGGTGGCCGATGCGCGGGTCGGACAGATCGCCGACCGCCACCGGCTTGAGCAGTCCGGCCGGTTCGCCTTGTGCCAAGCGCGGTAGGAAACGGTCGAACCATTTCACAAACGCCGGCTGGGGCAGGATGCGCGCCATTAATCCCGCTTCCACCAGCGCCGGAGAAAAGAAATCCTCGCCGCCCGGCTCGTATTGCGCGGGGTAGTCGGCGTCGTGTCCGAACCAGGTGGCGGCCCGGCTGGTGCAGAGCAATTTGAGTTCTTGGTCATCGACCGAGCGGGCGTAGTTCAGTGCAAAACCCATGGCGAACGCCGTGTTGCCATGCACGCCGTGGCGGACGGGGTGCGAGAGCGCCCGCAGGTAGCGCACGAAACTATCGCGGATCACCGTGACCAGCGGCGCGAGATTTTGCGCGAGCGCTGGATCATAGGCGCGCAGCTCCTGCGCGAGCTTGAGCAGCCACGCCCAGCCGTAGGGCCGTTCGAACGTCGCGCGTTCCGGTGCCGCGCAATAAGCGGCCTCCGCCGAGAGATTCTCCGCCGTCAGATGCGCGCGCAGCGCAGAGTCGACCTCGGCGCGTTCGGGCAGATCCGGGAAAATTCGCGCTAAGCGCACGAGCATCCAGTGCTGATGCACGCACGAGTGCCAGTCGTAGCTGCCATAAAAGGCCGGGTGCAGCGCGCGCGGAGTCCGGGCGTCACGGGGGCCGGTCAGCGTGTGCTGGAGGAGGTGCGGGTATTCGCGGCGGATGTTGGTGAGGCCGGTTTGGGCGAAAGCCGAGACGAGGGCCGGAGTGAGGACAGGGGAGGAAGCGGGCACGGACAATACGGTAGGGACGAAAACTTTCAGTTGAAGAAAAAAAGGCCCCGCGTATGGTCCCCCGACGGAATCCTTCCGCCACTACCCACCATGAAGATCAAAGCCTACCTGAAGCCGCAGTGCGGTTGGAGCAACGGAGTCCGCGCCGTCCTGAGCAAATACGACCTTCCCTTCGACGACATCGACATCATCAACCACCGCGCCAACTACGAGGAGATGGTGCGCAAGTCCGCCCAGCCGCTCTCGCCTTGCGTCGAAGTCGACGGCGTGATGCTCGCTGACATTTCCGGCGAGGAAGTCGAAAACTATCTGCTCGCGAACAATCTCGTGCAGCCGACCGGCGCAAAGGTCGACGCGAACCTCAACGCCGGCTGCTCGCACGAGGAGCACGAGAAGATGGCGGCCAAGCCCGTCCGTTTCTTCTGAGCGGCTCAGCGAACCGGTGTTTTCTCCAGCCGGGCTCAGTCGAGTCCGGCCTTTTGTTTTTATGTGCCGTGCACCGGAGGGCTCGCGTCCCCGCGAGCCGCGCGGCCCTGCAAATCGGCGATGCACTCAGCGCGTTCTGGCCAGACTGTGCTCAGCACTATAGCCACGCCGAGCGTGACGAGCGTTCCGATCAAGGTGAACCACGGCCAAAATATTTC
>JANXWT010000262.1 GCA_025351035.1 Opitutia bacterium
CTGCTCGCCTCGCACCACGCCGACGCGCTGCAGGCGGCTTTGGAGAAGAAATGGGTGCCGCGCGGGTTGCTCGACCAGTTTTCCAAGGAGCCGCTCGTGCAGCGGGAGATGAAGAAGAAGGGACTCGAGCGTTTCAACCTGCAGATGCGCACCAAGGCGGAGGAAGATCCCGTCGTCGCCGCGGCTTCGATCGTGGCGCGGGCGGAGTTCGTGCGCGTGATGCGGGAGCTGTCCCGCGAGTTCGGCGACCGGCTCCAGAAGGGCGCCGGGGCGGAGGCCAAGGCTCAGGCGTCGGTGCTGATCGGGAAGTTCGGCGCCCGGGCGCTCGGGCATTTTGCGAAGCTGCACTTCCGCACGTGCTATGAGGTCGTCTCCGCCGCGGGCAAGCTCGACGAGCTGCCGCTGCCGGTGCCGAAGGAAAAGACGGAGTGGAAACGGTGAGCGCGGTCTGACCCAGTCGCATGGCCACACGCCGCCAGCTCCGCGGGTTCGACCTCAAGCAGATCTTCGGCTTCGAGGGTCTGCTGGGCGTGGATGAGGCGGGGCGCGGCGCGCTCGCGGGGCCGGTGGTCGCGGCGGCGGTGCTGGTGTCGAAGGATTTTCTTGAGGGGCGCTGGGCGGTGACGAAGTCGGGCCGCGTGAACGACTCGAAGCAACTTTCGGCCGAAACGCGCGCGGAGCTGTGGGCGGAGTTCGAGGAACTCGTCGCGCTCGGACAAGTCCACGCGAACTTCGGCGTCGCCTCGGTCGCCGAGATCGAGAAGGTGAACATTCTCGGCGCGACCAAGCTCGCGATGCGCCGCGCGCTCGAGGGCATCTATCCGCCGACGGCGTTCGCGCGCAAGGAGGAGCCTGACCTTTTTGCGAGTGAGTCGGAGAAGGCGGCGTTCCAGCCGACGGTGTCGTGCAAGATTCTCGTCGACGGTCTGCCGCTGCGGAATTTTCCGTATCCGCACCAAGGCATCGTGAGTGGCGACGCTCGCTCGCTGTGCATCGCGATGGCGTCAATCATCGCCAAGGTGACGCGCGACCGGCTGATGGACGAGTTGGACAAGGTCCACTCCGGCTACGGTTTCGCGCAGCACAAGGGCTACGGCACCGAGGAGCACCGCGAGGCGATCCTGCGGATTGGTCGCAGCGCCGTGCACCGGGACAGTTTCCTGCGCAAGCTCTACGCCCAACCGCGCGATGTGGCGGGGCAAATGACGCTCTTCACCGTGGCGGACGAGGATTGAGAATGGGCATGACAACCGCGCTGAGTTCGGTGAGAGGTCTTCGCGTGAATCGCGCTCTCATTTTTCTCGGACTGCTCCTCGCTGGCGTCGCGCGTGCGACCGAACCCACCGTCGAGGAGCGACTGAAGGCGCTCGAGAACCAAGTGCAGCAACTGGCACACGAGAATGCCGACCTGAAAAAGCAGCTCGGTTTCAAGGACGCCACTGCGCCGGTGCTCGTGCTACCGGGCGGCAAGGAGACGAAGCTGCTGCTCGGCGGATTTTTGCAGGCGCAGGCGGAATTCGGCGGCGCGGCCGATCCGCGCTTCGCGGGCGTGCGCGACCGTTTGTATTTCCGGCGGGCGCGCATCTATGTGGCGGGGAGTTTTGCCGAAGATTTTGAGTTCAAAGCCGAGTTGGACTTGCAGGGCAACACGCTCGGCGCGGCGACGGGCCAGTTGGCGCGCGCCAACGAAATCTACATCAACTGGCGGAAATACGCCTTCGCGAACGTGCGCTTCGGCCAACTGAAACCGGCCTTCGGGGCCGAGGCGCTGCTGCGGGACACCGGCACAATGACGGTCGAGCGCGGATTGGCCAGCGACCGACTGACTGATGGGCGCCAGCTAGCGATCAGCGTCGGCGGTGATCTGCCGGGCGGGCGCGTGAACTACACGTTGCTCGCCGGCAACGGCAGCGGCGCGAATGTGAGTGCGAACGACAATAGCAAATTCCAGCGTTCGGCGCGAGCCGTGTTCACCGCGCTGAACGAAAAAGACAACCACCTGACCATCGCCGTCGACGGATTATGGACCAAGGACGCCAGCGCGACGAAGGCAGGCTTCGGGTTTGCGGGAAATATTTTTGCCGGCGAGCGTGCCGAGTGGGGCGTCGACGCCGATTGGAAACACGGCGATTTCGAGCTGACCGGCGAGTGGTTGCACGGGACATTCGAGCCGACGGGTGCCGTGCCCGCGGCGAAGTTCAGCGCGGAAGGCTGGCAGGTAACCGGAGGGTATTTCGTGGTGCCGCACCAACTGCAGGTCGTGTTGCGGTGCGAGAGGTTTGATCCCAACACGTCGCTCGGCGGCGACAGCACCAGTGGTTGGACCATTGGGGTGAATTATCTCATCAAGGGTGACGATTTGCGGTTGATGGCCGACTACCTCGTCGGCCGCGGCCCCGGCGGGGCGGGTGACGAAGGCCGGTTGATTACCCGATTCCAGTTGGTTTTCTAAAATGGCCGGGGAAAAAATCAGTTCCCTCGACAAGATGCTCGGCCGCGCGGAGCAGCTCGATGCCGCGGGCTTGCAGACGCTCGTGCAGCGGCTGGCCCGCGAACGCGCGCTGTTGGAATCAGTGTTCAACACGCTGCAGGAGGGCGTGCTCGTCATCACATCCGACGGGGAGATTGACTACGCCAACGAGTCGGCCGCGCGCATGATCGGTTTCAAGGAGCAGGGCGCGGCGGCCACGCTCTGGCGGCTGGTGCCGGGCTTGCGTGCCTCGCTGGACAGCGGCGAAGGTCGCTCGGCCAAGGCCAAGCAACGGCCGATCGTCACGCGCGAATTCGAGCTGAGTTACCCGGCGCCGCGCGTCGTGCGGCTCTACATGGTGCCGTTCAACGAGGGTGAGGGCGGCGAACCGCGCTTCGCCATCATCCTTTCCGACATCACGAGCGAGAAAAAATCCACGGCCGAACTGATCGAGAGTGAGAAGATTTCCTCCATTCTCCTGCTCGCCGCCGGAGTCGCCCACGAGCTGGGCAATCCCCTCAATTCGCTGACGATCCATCTGCAACTCATCGAACGAAGGCTGAAGAAACTGAAAGGCTCGCCGGAGGCGTCGTCGCTCGGCGATTCCATCCGCATCTGCCAGGACGAGGTCACGCGGCTTGACGGCATCATCCGGAATTTCCTCGAGGCGATCCGCCCGCAGCCGCCCGACCTGGGCGATGTGAACGTGGTGGAGATCATCGAGGACGTGCTGCGGTTTCAGGCGAAGGAGCTCGCGGACCGCGGCATTCAGGTGGAGGGCGAACTGCCCGCGAGCACGCCGGTGATCATGGCCGACCGCAACCAGCTCAAGCAGGTGTTTTTCAATCTGGTCAAGAACGCGATGGAGGCAATGGGCACCGGCGGCAAGCTGGGCATCCGCGTGCGTGCGGCGGAGGACTCGGTCTACATCCGTTTCGCCGACGCGGGCAGCGGCATCAGGACGGACGATCTGTCGAAACTTTTTTCGCCGTATCACACGACCAAGCCCGGCGGACACGGGCTCGGCCTGATGATCGTGCAGCGCATCATGCGCGAGCACGGCGGGCACATTGGCATCGAGAGCAAGGAAGGCACCGGCACGGTGGTGACGCTGCAATTCCCGCAGAAGCACCGCCGCGTGCGGATGCTGCAGAGCTGAGCTTCAGCCGACGCAGCCGCGGGGGCGCTCAGGGTGTGCGGGCGCCGTCGGTGATCAGCAAAACCTTCTCAGCGCTGAGGGCGACCATGTCGCCGCCGGAGAAGGTGACGAGCAGCACGCCGCCGACCGCGTTGACCGCGCGGATGCCCTTGAGGGCGACGACGTCCTTGTCGCCGCGGAAATAAACCACGAGACCCTTGAGCGACATTTGTTGCACGGCGGCGGCGTAGCCCGTGGCCAGCTCCGCCGCGGCGGTGGGGATGTTGACGGTGGTGGTCGCAGGCATCGCCGATGAAGGCGGCCGTGGCTCGGCGCCGCGGGCCAAGGCGAAGAGTGCAAATCCGAAGATGGCGATGAGGAGCTTGGCGGTTTTCATGGGAGGGAAATTTTTCGGGCGGGACTCAACAGTTCTCATATTGCCAGTTTCGTTTCTTGCCGTCGGCAATCCACTCGATGGCGGTGAGCAGGCGTTTCTCGCGCGTCTCGGATCGCTTGGCCTCGGTGATCCACTCGATGTATTCGCGACGCGCGCTCGGACTGAAATCCGCCCAGAAACCAACGGCGCGCTGGCTGCGCTTGAGGGTGCCGGCGAGATCGGCGGGCACGGGGAGCGCGGGCTTGGGTTTCGGTTTGGCGCGGGCGGGAGCGCCGGAGTCGTGCAACTTCACCGCGGTCTTGATGAGACGGAGGAGCGTCTTGTCGTCGGGCAAATCCGCGGGCGAAGTGATTCGGCCGAGCAGGCCCATCGCCTCCATGGTGCGGCCGAATTTCTTTTCGAGCAGCGTTGTCATGCCCTGATGCCAGAAGCCAAAAGTCGCGTGCGCCTTGAACGCCGCCATGCCGCAGAGAATTTTCCCGCGATAGAGAAAGCTCGGCATGCCCCACTTGATCGCCTCCTCGGCGTCGGGGCAGGCGGCGTGGACGAGCTTGCGCAGTCGGCGGAGAATCGGCGGCGCGAACGGCGCGGCCGCGGCGATGTAGGCGTCGATGCGGGGGTCGGTTTTTGCGAGCATGGGATTCTATTCGATCAGTTCGAGGCTGGTGACGCGGATTTCACGGGCCGCGTCGTCGCTCCAATAGGACAGCAACCAGCGGCCGACGATCTTACCCGACCGTTGTCCGCGGCGGCGGCAAAGCCGCCGGTCATCGCCG
>JANXWT010000283.1 GCA_025351035.1 Opitutia bacterium
CGCCCTCGCGCTTGGGCTGCTGTTGTCCGCAACCTGGCTGCGAGGCGCGCAGGCGCCGGGCCCCAATATCCAACCGCCCGCCAACGCCCTCGCTCATCCCACCGCCGCGCTCTCGCTCCTCACCCCGCGCCCGGTCGAGGGCATGAAGTTTATCCCCGCCGGCACCTATCTGCCGCTCAACCGCTCGCCGAAGGATCTGGAAAAAATTCCTGTCGTCGCGTTCTGGCTCGCCGAGCTGCCCGTCACCAACGCGCAGTTCCTCGACTTCGTCCGCGCCTATCCGAAATGGCAGCGCTCGAAAGTCAGCCGGCTCTTCGCCGACAGTTCCTACCTCACACAATGGGCCGGTGACCTCGAACTCGGTCCCACGGCCCCGCCCAACGCGCCCGTCGTCCGCGTCTCGTGGTTTGCCGCGCGCGCCTACGCCACCGCGCAAGGCCAGCGTCTCCCGACCACCGCCGAGTGGGAACACGCCGCCGCGGCCGGCTACGCTTCCGCCGACGGCCGCAACGACGAGCAGTTCAACCGCGACCTCTACGCGTGGCTCGCACGCCCGACGCCCGACGTCGCGCCCGACACCGCCACCGCGAAAGCCAACTTCTACGGCGTGCGCGGACTTCACGGTCTCGTCTGGGAATGGGTCGACGATTTCAACACCGCGCTCGTCACCGGCGAGTCCCGCGGCGACTCCGGCCTCGAACGCGATCTTTTCTGCGGCTCCGGCTCCGTCGGCGCCAAGGACACTTCCGACTACGCCGCGTTCATGCGCCAAGCCCTCCGCTCTTCCCTCCGCGCCAACAACACCACCAGCTCCCTCGGCTTCCGCTGCGCCGCTGATTTGAAACCCTGACGCACACGATTCCAAAACTGTAGGAGCGGCTTTACGCCGCGACCTCCTCTCCCATGAAAACGAAACTCCCTTTTCTCGCCCTGTGCGCTCCCCGGCATTGTCATATATTATATGACAATCTCCGGATCGCCGCTTTCTGCCTCGCCGCCACTTTCGCCTTCGCCGACGAACCCCTGCCCGCCAAAGGCTCGGCGAAGGAGGGTGCCGAAAAAACCGAAGCGGCCAAAAAGCCCGACGCCTGCTGTGAGGCCGCGACTGCCGCCTCAATCGAAAATCGAGAATCCAAAATCGAAAATTCTCCGGCTGTCTTCAGCCGCGAATCCATCTATCAGCTCGACGGCAAATTCGTCACCGACGCCGGTCAACCGTTCTCGCTCGGTGAACTCCGCGGCCGGCCCGTCGTGCTCACGATGTTCTTCGCTTCGTGCGGCTACGCCTGCCCGGTCCAGGTCACCGACATGCTCGCGATCCAAGGCCGCCTCCCCGCCGAGTTGCGCGGCAAAGCCGTGTTCCTCCTCGTCTCCTTCGACATCGCGCGCGACACGCCCGAAGCCCTCGCAAAATACCGCGCGAGCCGCAGCCTCGATTCCCAATGGGTGCTGCTCCACGGCGACGACTCCGCCGTGCGCGAACTCGCCGCTCTCGTCGGCGTGAAATACAAACAGGAAGCCGACGGCATGTTCGCCCACTCCAATCTCATCACGATCCTCAACGCCGAAGGTGAAGTCGTCCACCAGCGCGTAGGCCTCAAGGGTGGACTCGACGAAGCCGCCGCCGCGCTCGCCATTCTACTCAAGAAGTAAACGCTCGACGGCGGGCGGCGCTCCGTGAGAGGGCACCTTCTTGACCCACGTCAAGGCGCGCGCAGGCGCGGGGTGTTATGCTGGTCACAGATAAAAATCCGCCCGATATGAAACGCTTCCTTTGCTTCCCGGCCGCGCTACTGTTGGCCACCGCCGCCACGGTCTTCGCCGCCCCGCCCGCCTCGCTGGCCGACGCCTTCGCCCAAGGCAAGGTCTCGCTCAACACCCGCCTCCGCTACGAATCCGTCGCACAAACCGGCTTGCGCGACGCCACTGCGTTCACGCTGCGCACCAGACTCGGCTTCACCACCGCTCCGCTCGCCGGTTGGAAGGCCCTGCTCGAGGCCGAGAACATCGTCGCGGCCGACGGCGACCGCTACAGCCAGTCCGGCCTCAATCCCGGCGGCGCCAGTCGCGCCGTCATCGCCGACCCCGAGATCACCGAAATAAACCAAGCCTTCATCGCCTATGCGTCGGGCAAGACCACCTTCACCGTCGGCCGCCAGCGCTTCGTGCTCGATAACCACCGCTTCATCGGCGACGTCGGCTGGCGCCAGAACATGCAGACGTTCGACGCCGTCGTGCTGCAGGACAAATCGCTCGATAAGACCACGCTCACCTACGCCTACCTCGACCGCATCAACCGCGTCTTCGGCGACCACCACGCGCAGGGTTACTGGAAATCCGCCTCGCACCTCTTCAACGCCAGCTACGCGGGGCTGCCCGCCGGCACGCTCACCGGCTACGTTTACCTGCTCGATTTCCGCAAGCCCGCCTACGCCGCGAATTCCTGCGCGACCTACGGCGCCAGTTTCGCCGGCGCCACCGAACTCACCTTCGGCGTCAAGTTCACCTACCGCGCGGAGTTTGCCGCGCAGTCCGACTACGGCTCCAGCACGCTCGACTACCGCGCCAATTATTACGACCTCGAGGCCGGTCTCTCCGCCAAGCAAGGCAGTTTCACCCTCGGTCACGAAGTGCTCGGCTCCGACCACAACGTTGGCTTCAAAACGCCGCTCGCCACGCTGCATGCCTTCAACGGCTGGGCCGATCTCTTCCTCGCCACACCCGCCGCCGGCCTGCGCGACACCTTTGTGAAAGCCACGGCCAATCTGCCCGCCGGCGTTGCCCTCACCGCGTTCGAGCACTGGTATGAAACTGACACCACCGGCGCCGGCCTCGGCACCGAGTTCAATCTCCAGCTCACGCGCAAATTCGGGAAAAATCTCACCGGCACGGCCAAGTATGCCGACTTCCGCCGCGACAGCCTAACCCTGCCCAACGTCCGCAAAATCTGGCTTCAAGCCGAGTTCGCCTACTGACGTTCCCGTTCCGCCCTCATTGCCACTACCCGCCGCGCCGTCCAACCTGCCTGTCTCCGCATGAGCGCCCCCAAGTTCAAGACCTTTGATGTCCGTCCGCTGCTCGCCAGCGGCATCGAGCCGCTCCCCGAAATCCGCAAGCGCGTCGCCGCCCTCGCGCCCGGCACCGGACTGACGCTCATCGCGCCGTTCATGCCCGCTCCACTCATCGAGCTGCTCAAGAGCGAAGGCTTCGAGTCCACGATGGAACGCCGCCACGACGGGGCGTGGGCCGTCAACTTCTGGCGCGCCTAACTCTGAACCAATTTTAGCCACGGATTTCTCGGATGGGCACGGATTCAGAATCAACCAATCCGGATTTTGTCTGTGGTGAGTTCCGCCTCTGGGTCCGCCGCCCTTCGCCTCCTTCGTTACTTGCTGTGAATCGGTTTGGTCCGAGCCTCAGGCCTATTCTCCGCGCGCTCCGCGTCCTCCGCGTTTCAAGTAGGGGCGCGGTCTGGCTTTGATCCGTGCCCATCCGCGTGATCCGTGGCGAAGTTCATCCGCAGCATTTTGAGCGCGACTCCACTCGCTCTGCCCGCAATCTTCTCCGTGTGACTCCGCCCCACTCCGCCGAGCTCAAGATCGTCGGCATCGTTAGCTCCCTGCGTTGCGCCCAGTTGTTCACCGGGCTTTCGCCGGATGATCTGGCGACCATTGCCTCGTTCGCCGTCACGCGCACGGTAGCGAAAGACGCCTACCTCTTTCATGAGCACGAACCCTCGCAGGGTTTCTACATCGTGCAGACCGGCGCCATCAACGTCCACCGCGTCAGCGCCGCCGGCAAGGAACAGGTCATTCATGTCTTTCGCGCCGGCGAATCACTCGCCGAGGCCGCGCTCGCCTCGCCCACCGGCTACCCGGCCAACGCCCGCGCCGTCGAGAACAGCGCCGTGCTCCTCATCCCCAAAGCGCCCATCCTCGCCTTCATCGCCCAGCGCCCCGATCTCGCCCTGCGCATGCTCGGCTCGATGAGCGCCCATCTCCGCGTGCTCGTCGGCATGCTCGACGACCTCACGCTGAAGGATGTCGAGACCCGTCTCGTCAACTGGCTGGTGAAACACAGCCGCACTCCCGGTAAAAGCGCCGGCCATGTCATCCAACTCCCCGGCACCAAGCGGGTGCTCGCCGCCGAGCTCGGCACAAGCAGCGAGACGCTCTCCCGCACCCTCGCAAAACTCCGCGGGCAAAAACTCATCGCCGTCTCCGGCAAGAGCATCACCGTGCTCAATCCCGGCGCCCTCGCCACTATCCTTCGCCGCAACCTCGGCGAAGCGTAGCTGCATTCGCCGCAAGTGTGCCGTCGCGGCCGTCTGAGCTCGGCGCTCGCGATTGCCCATCACGCGAACGACTTTGGCGGAAAAATGAAGCAGCCGGCCCGCCGTAAGCGTGAGCCGGCCGCAACCCAAGGTGAGAAGCGATCAGAGTTTCTTGGTGATCTGCACCGACCAAGCCTGCCCGCGCGCCATCAGATTGTAGATGGAGGGGTCGTAACCGCGCGAGTCGCTCGACAGCGGCGGCTTGGCATTGAAGAGATTGACGACGCCCACCCGGACCGTCGTGTCGTTCGTCCATTTGTTCTTCGAAGTGTAGCGATACGAAACACTGGCGTTGTAGCTGATCGAATCATTGACGCGGTAACGGTAGACCGTGCCGCCATTGGTGAAGACCGGCACGATGTATTTCGGAGAGCCGAGCGAGTCATAGATCGCTTGGGTCGTGGTCGCGCCAGTGTCGCTGTAATCGCCGATATAGTAGGCGGCGAAACTCGCGGACCAAGTTTGGCGACGCCAGCTCAGGGTGGCATTGCCGCGCCACTTGGGGGTCGCCCCGCCCACTCTGGCATCGTTGGTCCAAAGCAGATTGGTGCGGGCCGCGCCCGCGGTGCTGTAGGTATAGTAGGAATTCAGGCGCGTCCAAGTTGTATTCAAGGTAAAATTCCCGAGCGCGAGCTTGGGCAGCCGGTAGGTCAGGTCGAAATCAACGCCGTTCACGAATTGGGACGCCCGGTTGAAATAACTCGTGCGGAGGAAGTCGATCGCTCCGGCGACCGCCCGCTGGTTGGCCGGCGTGCGGGTCGAATTGTAAGTAGTGAAGAAATCGCGATCTCCCTGAGTGACCGGAAGACGGACAACGGAGGGATCGCCCAGATAGTTGGCGGTGCCAGATCCAAGATCGATGCTGCCGATGCTCTGCCCAGCCGCGAGCGCCGCCTGCGTGGCGGCGTTGAGTGCCTGGGTGTCGTCGGCGATGGAGCCGGCAGAGGCGATCACGTTCTTCTGACTGATCTCCCAATAATCCACAGCAAACGACAAGCCCTTGATTTTCGGCACCTCGATGACGATGCCGGCGGACTTGCCGGTCGACTCCTCAGGTCGGAGATTGGGGTTGCCCGAGGCGACACTGCGTCGATTGGAAGCGCCGTCGGTGGGCAGACCCGTGACCGTGCTGCGGTAAGTGTCAGTGCTGCCGGTCGCGGTTCGGATCAGGGTCCCGGTAAAGAGCTGGGCGAGATTGGGCGCACGAAATCCCTCGTTGTAAGACCCGCGCACCATCGCCCAAGGAAACGGCCGCCAATTCATGCCGGCCTTCGGCTTGGTGGTTTTGCCGAAATCCGAATAGCTTTCGTGGCGGGCGGACGCGGAAAGCTCGAGTGAATGCACGAAGGGAAGTTTGAACTTGCCGCCCACGAGCGGAATGACGGTCTCCGCATAGAAGGCCATGACGTGGCGACCGCCGTGCGTATCCGAGTTGGGCGAGAAGCCGAGGAAGTCATTCGAGGTCAGATCGAGAACAGAACCCACGGGATTCAAGCCGGCGTAGGGCGGGCGCACATCATGATAAGCCTCGTAGCGAAACTCACCGCCGACGGCTGCGCCGATCGTGTTGCCGCCACAGATGGACAACAGGTCGCCGCTGGCGCGAAAGTCACCACTGGCAAGTTTCGTGATACCATGACGGATGAACTCTGAGCGGAAGGACTCCTGCACGAAGGCCGGATTCACATAGGGGCCGGTCACGACGAGCGCGCCGTTTTGCACCGCAAAGGATCGGGTGAAAGGATTAAAGGTGAGCAGGGGATCCGTCTGATTGATGGCATTTTTGATCAGGCTCTTCCGGCTGGGTCCCTCTTCGGCGTCGGTGACGCGGGCCTCAGACCAGAGGGCCGCGCTTTCCCAGTTCCAAGTATCGAAGAGTTTGCCGCGCACCCCGGCGACCCCGCGGTAGATGTCGTCGGAAATGCTCGCGGTGCGACTCATCAGGTCAGTGAGGCGTTTGTTGGTGATGCGCACTGCGGTGGGCGTGCCAGTCAGGCGCGGTGTGCCATCGGTGTTGGCCGCACCGGTCGGTGACCAAAAACGCGTGCCGAAAGGATTGAAGGGGTTGGTCGCCGGCACGATGATGTCGCCGTCGGTGGACTGGGTGATGCCGTCGGGCTCGCGAATGGTGAGCGAGCGGGCCCGGTAACCACTGAATTCGGCGAACGCCGTCAGGCGCGAGGAAAGTTCATAATCGCCGCTGGCATATACGTTGGTGCGCTTCGATTCCGGTTGGATGACACGGTAGGCATTGTTGTTCCAGTAATAGTCATGCGTCACCCCCGACCGGAGGGGCGTAGTGGTCTGGAACCCCACGCCAGTCACAGTCGGCACGATGAAAAAGACGCCAGTCGAGGAGAGTAATGCGTTCATGGTGGTTGACGCAGGCGTCGGACGGCCGGTGGTGAAGATACCCGTAGTCGCGTTGAGCGTGCCCGTGATAAAATTGCCGTATTCAGTCGTGCCGGAACGGGCATTGAAGGTCGTGTCCGTTGATACATTCCAGGGCGCGAGTGCGAGTGAACTATGATCGGCCTCGGCGGCAAAAGCGCGATCGCGGGCAAACATCGCCTCACGGTCATAGTAATCGACGACAATCATCGCGTGACCCTTGCCATTGGTGAAATCGAACCCGTGGGTGAGTGTCGCCCGGGTTTCGCGACCGTCGTGGTAATTCGTTTCACCAAATCGCAATTGCAATTCGGTGCCGCGAAAATCGGAACGCGTGATGTAGTTCACGACCCCCGCGACGGCATCGGTGCCATAGATCGAAGAAGCACCGTCGCGCAACACCTCGACACGTTCGAGGCCGCGGTTCGGCAGTTGGTTGACGTTGGCCGAGAGCACCGGCGGCGAGCCGGTCGGGCCCTCGCTTTGGGAAATCGGATGCACCGGCAGGCGGCGGCCATTGAGCAGCACCAGCGTGTTACTCGAGGTGATGCCCCGCAGCGCGACAGTTGAGTTGTCGCCGCGTGCGGTGGCACCCAGTGTCGCAGTCTCGTTGCCCGGCAGCCCCGTGACCTGCGGCAATGACGTGAGCAGGTCCGCCGCCTGGGAGGCGTCGCGAGCGTCCATCGCCTCGCGGTCGAGCACGGTTACAGGTAACGACTTCTCCTGATCGAGCCGCTTGATGTTCGAACCGGTGACAGTGAATTTTTCGAGCTGAACGACGGGTTCTTTTTCGGGTGCGGGCGCAGCGGCTTGCTGCGCGTGAACTACAGCACGGCCGGCAAGAAACGCGGCGGCGACAGCCCACAGAGCGTGGCGCGATAGCAGGGTTGGTTTATTCATGGTGATCGGTTTGGTGGTTGAATCTTATTCTGGAAAAAGCGCGTGCACGGCGAAAGGCGTCATGCCTTTGTCGGAGTGGGCGATGCCGGGAGCCGTCGCAAGCGACCAACCCGACAAAAGCTTCAACTTGGCGGCGGCCGCCTGGGCTTGGGCAAAGAAAAAATGTCCGCGGGCGAAGCGGTGCGGACCTTGGGCGTCGGCTTCAGGCGTGTGGCGAAGCGCCTTGGCGGTCGGGTCGAGATCGGCGGTCCCGAGCAGCACGACAACGGGGCGCGTGAGTGCGGCGCGCAACGCCGCTTCGTCGACCGGCGTGCCTTTCAATCCGTAGGGGAAAGCGACCGCGAGATCCGGCAACATATACCAGCCAGCGTTGGCCACCACGGCGCGAGCGACGCGCGCCGACGGCACGAAGTAGAGGAAACGCTGCACAAACTGCGCGCCGGCCGAGTGGCCAAAAAGCAGGTAGCTCGTCCGGTGATTGCCGGTGCGCTCGCGCACGGCGTCGAAGATCGGCTCGATCATGCTGAACGACCACTGCTCGCGCGGGAGGGACGCGCCGGCCTTGTCGACAGTGTTGCCGTAGATGTAGCCCTCATCTCCGGGAAATTCCGCCTTCGAAAATTCCGGCACGACCAACAAAAACCGTCGCTCGTCCGCGGAAGCCGTCCAGTCGTTGAGGTAATCTTCGCCGTTGCGGCCGACGCCGTGCATCACGAAGACGACCGGTGCCTCGGGGCCAAGACCGGCGGGCGCGTAATACCAGACCTTCACGTGATGGCCGGTTTGGGTGAAATCGAAACTGTCCCGCGGCGTGAGGGCCGCCCCGGCGCGCACGACCAGCGTGCAGGCGAACACAAGGAGCATTGCCCGGGAAATTTTCATGCGGTTGACGCCGGCCAAGCGCGGCTCGTTTCGTAGATGGCGGTGTGGATGACCCCGAGTGCGTCGATCCAGCCGCGATACATGCCGACGGTGTTGTAGGGCAGGGTGAAATTTCCATGGCGGTCGAGCGCAATGATCCCGCCGCGGCCGGGCAGCCGTGTGCGCACCACCAGCTCGGCGGCGGCTACGACATTCAGGCCCCGGTGCTCGATGAGCGCGGCGATGTCATGCGCGACCACGCCGCGCATGAACGCCTCCCCCTCGCCCGTGCACGAGACCGCGCAGGTAGCGTTGTGCGCATAGACTCCCGCGCCGACGATACCCGCTTGCCCCACCCGGCCGGCAAATTTGTTCGTCGTGCCGCCCGAGGAAGTCGCCGCCGCGAGATTGCCCGCCGCATCGCAGGCGACGGCACCGACCGTGCTCATCGCATCGGGTCCGGCCACCGCCACGCCTTTCACAACGATATCCTCGGACAAACCGGTTTCAGACGTGCCACGCAAACGCACCATGGCATCCCAGCGATCCTGGGTGAAAAAATAATCCTTCGACTCCATCGCCAGTCCCTCTTCGATGGCGAAGCGCTCGGCGGCGGTTCCACCGAGGGCGACATGCGGGGTGCGCTGCATCACGCGGCGCGCGAGCCGCACGGGATTGCGCACGCGTTCGAGCAACATGACCGCGCCCGCCTGGCGCGTTGCTCCATCCATGATCGAAGCCTCCATCTCGACCTCGCCTTCGCGCGTAAACGAGGAACCGCGACCGGCGTTGAACAGAGGGTTGTCCTCGAGCGCGACCACCGTCGCTTCGACGGCGTCGAGACTGGAGCGGCCGGCGGCGAGCATGCGTTGGCCGACCAGCAAAGCGGCGTGCAGTGCACGGTGAAAATTTTCCGCGCGTTCCGGCGTCAGGTCCGACGGCGGCAGTGCGCCGGCTCCTCCATGGATGGCGAGACAGGTCATCGGTCAGCTCCCCGGTTGGGTTTCATCTTCGCGTTTCAGCGGGGCCATCGTGAATCCGGTGAAGCCCGCAAGCAGCGTGAACGCGATGCCGGCATAGCAGAAAATCGCCCACGGCGCGTATGCCGTGACGGGCACGCCGAGCGCCCCGCTCATGAACGCGCCCGCAATGCTCCACGGAATCAGTGGCACGCCGACGATGCCGCTGTCGCCAACGGCGCGGCTGAGATTTTTCCCGGCTAAACCCATCTTCCGATATACCGGACCGAAGAGTTCCGTCGGGAGGAGAATCGTGACAAACGCCGCGCCGGTCATCAATTCGACAACGACGCAGCTGCCGACGGTCGCCGCGATGAGCCGGCGCGTGTTCGTGGTGAATTTGAAGAGCAATTTCAACACCGGCTCAAGGAGCCCGGCTTTCTGCAGCACGCCGCTGAACGCGAAGGCCGCGAACGCAATCAGCGTCACGCGCATCATCGCCTCCATGCCACCTTGGGCGAGGAGCTTGTCGACCAAGGGCAGACCGGTCGCGGGTTTGAAGCCCGTCACGGTGATGTTGAGTGCGTCGACGAGTGAGGCGTGTTGCACGAAAACCGCGAGCGCCACCGCCACCGCCACGGAGAGCAACATGCCGGGCATCACAGGGAGATTGCGCGAGGCGAGCAGAAACGTCACCACCGGCGGCAAAAGGAGCCACGGACTGAAAACGAAACTTTTCGCGAGTGCCTGCCGCACCTCGTCGTCAGCCGCGAACGAGGCCCCGGCGATCACCTCCGACGAAAAACCGACGGCGGCGTAGATGGCCAAGCCGACCGCGAACGCCGGCACCGTCGTCCACAGACAATGGCGGATGTGATCGTAGATGTTCACCCGAGCAATCGCGACGGCGAAGTTGGCGTTGGCGGCGAACGGCGAGACCTTGTCGCCCAGATAGGCACCCGCCACCAGCGCACCCGCGGCCTGCCCCGGGGGAATGCCGAGGCCATGAGCGATCCCCATAAACGCGACGCCGATCGTCCCGATGGTGCCGTAGCCCGTGCCGGTCAGCACCGAGACGAGGCCGGTGGCGAGCGACGCCGTCACCAAAAACAGCTTGGTCGAAATCATTCCGAGCCCGTAGTAGATGATCATCGGGATCGTGCCCGCCGCGAGCCAACTGCCGATCAACGCGCCGACGACGACCACGATCAGCATCGCCGGCATGCCCTTCATGATGCTTTGCAGCATCCCGGCCTGGATTTCTTTCCAGCCCAATCCGAGCCAGACCGCCAAGCCGGCAGTCAGCATCGTGGCGACGACGAGCAACACCTCAACCCGGATCTTGAAAACACCAAATCCGACGCCAATGAGCACCGCCGTGCCGATGATGGGCACAAGCGAGTGCCAGATCGTCGGCTGCCCTTTGAGCTCTAGGGAAGGAGTGATGAGACCGGGATCCATGGGGCGCAGCGGAGAGCAAGTGAGAGGATGGGTGGGAAAAGAGCGAATTGTATACTTGTATACAAGAATATTCTTAGACAATCTGCTCGCACCCTTCTTTTGGGAACCTAAAACACATCCGAACTCTACCATGAGCACTGCGGTCAGGCCTTCTTTGATTGAGATAACGCCCCACACCTCTCGGCCGGCAGCGCTGCCCGACCACGTCTATGCCGTGCTGAAGCAGAAGATTCTCTCTTGCACCTTGCCACCCAACCAGCGGCTCATCGAAAAAATTCTCTGCGCGGAACTGCGGGTCTCGCGCACGCCGCTGCGCGAGGCGCTCAACCGGCTGAGTCACGAGGAACTCGTCTCTTTCCAACCACACGCCGGTTACCGGGTCGCGGCCATCACGATCGCCGGGTTCCGCAACCTGATCGAATTGCGCGCCATCATCGAGCCTAGCGCCTGCGCGCTCGCCGCTGCCCGCGCGACCGCCACCGAGATCACGGAGCTGCGGGCGCTCGCCACCCTCGATTATGTGCCCAATGACGAGCAGAGCTTCGTCAAGTATTGCCGGGCCAACTCGCGCTTCCATCTCGCCGTCGTCCGGTGTGCACACAACCCGATGCTCGAGAACCTCGTCATGTCCGCTTTGGATATGTATCAACGGCCGACCTACCTGCGCATCGGACGCCAGATGGACCCGTCCAATCCGTCGGAGAAACACCACGGAATCGTCGACGCCATCGAACGGCACGACGCCGAGGCCGCCCGTCAGGCGATGGCCAAACATATTTTCGGCGGCGGCGAACGCATCATCGCGGCGCTCAAAGCCGCGGATATTCCCGAGCACGCGCGATAACCCGCCCTGCCCGCGTCTACTTCATCGGCTCGATGTGCACCGTCACGTCGCTGATGCGATGCGGCTCCGAGTCGATCAACGCGTCCTTCACCGCATGGGCGATGGCGTGACCCTCGCGCACCGTCAGGCTGCCGTCGACGCGCACTTGGATGTCGACGAGGTGGCTGAGCCCGCTCTTGCGCATGCGCACCTTGTCGAGCGCGCAGACGCCGGGCACCGCGAGCGCGAGCGCGCGGACCTCGTTCTCGAAATTCTGCGGTGCCGCCGTGTCCATCACATCGCCCAGCGCCTTCGTGAACATGCCAAAACCGTTGAACGCGATGATGACGCACGCAAACAGCGCCGCCCAGTCGTCGGCGGTTTCCCAACCTTTGCCGCCCCACAGCGCGATGCTGATGCCGATGAACGCCGCCGCCGAAGTCATCGCGTCCGACCAATGATGCAGCGCTTCGATGCCCAGCGCCGTGCTGCCGGCTTCCTCGCCGGCCACGCCCATCCGGCGCGAAAACCAAATTTTCGTGATGATCACGGCGGCGAGCACGACCAATGTCCACCAAGCCGGCCCCTGGTGCGGCGTGATGATTTCGTGCACGGCGTGCGACGCCACCCAGCCGGCCATCAGGAAAATAAACAGCGCCACCGCGAGTCCGGCGAGCGGCTCCGCCTTGCCGTGGCCGTAGGGATGATCCGCGTCCGGCGGACGCGCGGCGACGCGAAATCCCGTCCACACCAGCGTGGACGAGAGGATGTCGAGCATCGACTCCGCCGCGTCTGCGATCAGCGCATAGGTGTGGCCGAAGACGCCGCCGGCAAATTTCACCGCGGCCAGCACTGCGTTGAGCGCGATGCCGCGCAGCACGAGTCGCGCGCTGTTGTGGGCGCGCCGGGTGACCGCGAGTTGCGCTTCGTGGCCGGGCATCCGGATTTGTTATGCGCCCGCCTGCTCCGGCACAAGCCCGCAGGCAAAACGCAGCCATTGACCGCCCCCCACTTCGTGCCTACCCTCCTCACGTTATGCCAGACCACTACACTGCGATCGCCAGCGATCCCGTGAAGCAGTTCTCGGTCTTCATCCAAAACCGGGTCGGCCGGCTCTACGACCTCGCGGCTCTGCTCGCGAAGCACAACGTCCACGTCATGGCCATGACGACGCTCGACACCACGGACTGCGCCATCGACCGGCTCGTCGTCGACGATCCCGACCAAGCGCGCGAGCTGCTCGTGCAAAATGACTTTGCTTTCACCGAATGCGACGTGCTCGCGGTCGAGCTCATCGACGAGTCGCAGCTCAAGGGCGTGCTCGGCGCGTTGCTCGCCGCCGAGATCAACATCCACTACGTCTACGCCTTCCTGCAACGTCCCGGCGGCAAGTCCGCCCTCGCGCTCAGCCTCGAGGACAGCGACCTCGCCGCCAGCGCGCTCAACACTGCCGGCTTCCGCGTGCTCACCCAGCGCGACATTTCGCGGTGAGGATGCCGGGCGGGATCCGCGACTCCGCCCTACAAAACCCTCAGCCCTTGGTTTCGCCCTGCCTCTCGCCTTCGAGCAAATATATACCCGTCAGGTAACCGTTCTCCATGATTTCGCCGACGCGCAGCTTGCCGAGAAACGTGATCGGTGTGTCCATCAGCGGCTTCACGCCGGGGCCGGTCATTTTCACGACCACCCACTCCGTCACTTTCGGCATGACGCCGTAACAGCACAGCATCGGGTCTTTCACGAGGAGGAATTCCTTCACGAGTCCGCCGTCCATCTTCACCGGCAGCATGAAGCCCGTGACCGCCACCTTCTGCTGGTCGAACGCCTTGATGCGTTCCGGGATTTGCTCGTTGCTTTTGGCCGAGGTCGCCGCGGGCGTCGGGCCGGTTTCGGTGTCGGGCGGGATGAAATTGAACGAGGCCAGCTTGTCGAAACCCACCGGCGCATACTCGGGCGCCTTGGCCGTCGACGCGAGCGTGCCCGCCAAGTCGGCCGCGGTCAGCCGCCCGCCGAGACCGAGAACCGCGGAACAGGCCACGAGTCGAATTAGCGCTTTGACCATATCGTTCATCAGAGCGCGCACGGTAATCCGGAAGCTGCCCGCGTCAAAGGATTATCCGGAAGCCGGCCCTGCTTAGCGGAGGTTGCCGGCTTTTGGCGCCGGGGATTCCACCACCCGGTAAATCCACCGGGTGAGCGTTCGGTGGTCCGAGAAAATATTCGGTGCGGTGATTTCCTCAATTCTGGCGAGGAAAGGAAGATCTTCTTCGCTCTCTTGAATCACGAGATCGCCGCTCGCGAGGTAGCCTTGCGCGGCTATGCGCCGGAACTGCGTGGGTGTCAGCAAGAGCGCCTCCAGTTTCTGATCTTCCAAGATCGGCAGCACCACCGATTCATCGCTGACCACGAAATAGACCCGCGCGTCCGGCGACTGCGCCCGCAGACTGCGCAAGCGCTCGCGGACTTTTCCCACCAAGGGAAAGGTGCCGGTCTCGAATCGGTCGCGATCAGCGACTGCGGCCAGCATGGCGGCTGGCCCGCGATTGAACGAAAGCAGCGGCGCGGCGATCGCACTACCCAGCGCAACAACGAGAAAACCCCAGCGCATCGTCCGAATCCACGGAGCCTCCCGCTCCCAGAGGGCGCACACCAAGGCGACCGTGCCGAGCGCATACCAACCGATCAGGTAGCGATTGGTCCAGTGGGTAAACGCCACGGTCAGGCTGACCAGGCAGACACCGAGGAGCGCCGCGGCCGCCAGTTGCCACCAGCGTTCTCGCGGTCGCCAGCGAAAGCAAGCACCCAACATGGTCGTGACGGCCAGCATGCCGATCGGACCGAACCCGCTCAGTTCCTCCAATCCGGATTGCCGGAAGAACAGCGTGCGATCACCGAACCTCGGATCAGCCCCGACATCGGTGAGCCGCAGCCAGCCGAGCAATTTTCTCCCGGCATCGGACAAGGCGGTCACCGTCACCTGGTCGTCGCCAAAGCTGGTTGGGCCGACATAAAGGCCGCCACCCAGATTACGGATCAGGTTGGCCAAGCCGCCGCGGACACCATCGGGATTGCCCAAACGACGGAGCAAGGCCGGCGGCCCGAGCGGGTGCCCGTAAATGCGCGCCGACTCGACATAGGTTTCCACACTGCCAAACAAGAACACCGCGCCGAGCAAACCGCTCCCGACGAGCAAGGCTGGCTTCCGCTGGCTGCGGAGTTCCCAAAGTGTCCACAGCGCGAGGATGAATCCATAAAGCAGCCCCGTGGTTTTTGCGCCGGCCATGAACCCGATGGCCAGCACCATCCATGCGAGGTGGACGCCTTTGGCTTCGCGCCGCCAACGCCAACGCGCGTAGACCCACACCGCGCCGCAAAACAGAATCGGGATGTCGTTCTTGGTGCTCGAGCCCTGATAAACCAAACACGGTAGCGCCAGCAGACTCACGATTGCCACCCAAGCCGCATTCGCACCGAAGCGCGCACGCACCATTTTGAAAACCACGAAGCACGTCCCTACCAGACAGAAGAAACTCGGCAGTGCATACCCCCAGCCCAAACGAAGGAACGGCAGATGCACGGCGTCATACGACCACGGGAAAATCACGTGAAAGACACTCGTGAAATAACCGTTGTCGAACAGTCCGCCCCGTGCCGCGAGTTCCAACCGGGCGAGATTATACATCTGCGAGTCAATCGTCGTGACGGGCGCGACCAACGCGTAAATGCCCCAGTAAGCCAATGCGCCCCACGCGAAGAAGCGCGCGACCCGGCCGATGGCACTGAGAGGTGGCGCGTCCGCGGTCATGACAAAATCAAAACCAAGCGCGCCACCAGTGAGAGCAGCATCAAGCCGCCGAGAATCGTGTAAGGCAGATTCTCCGCCTTGCCGGCCGCGCGAAGCATCGCGCCGAGATGACTGGCCATGGATTTAATGCCACAACCCAAACCAAGAAGCCGTCCCCGACGCAATGCTCCAGCGAAATTGGGTTTCCGCTTACAGGCCCATGCATTACGCGGCCGATTTCCACCGACCGCTTGTAGTCCATTAGACTACAAACCGACTCCGCGCGCGGGATTGATCACTGCGGCTTTGGAAATCCCATCCGGCGGGCGATGATCTTGTCGACGATACGCGGGCCGAGCAGGCGCGGAAGCGTGCGATCCTTGAACGGATGGCGCAGAATCGCGTAGCGCGTCTTGGGCTTGGCGTCGCTCAGGCAGCGCCAGATCAGATCGCCCACATCGCTCGCCGGCAGTCCCTCTTTGCCGTTTTTCCGCATGAAGCCGATGATCTTTTCCAACGCGGGACCGTAGGCCGTGTGGGCGAAGCGCTGGAGATTGCTCTCCTCGGCCTTGTCCCAAATCGGGGTGATGATCGCGCCGGGGCCGACGACGATCACGTCGATGCCGAACAACATCAGCTCGCGCCGCAGCGACTGCGAGTAGCCTTCGAGGGCGAACTTCGACGCCGAGTAGGGACCGACGAACGGCGAACCGTTCTGGCCGGCGACCGACGAGATCATGACGATGCGGCCAGGCTTGCCCGTGCGTGCTGGGTCGGCGCCGAGCAACGGCGCGAACGCCTGCGTGACCCGATGCACGCCGAACAGATTGATTTCAAACTGCCGCTTCAATTCGTCGAGCTCAAGATGCAGCAGCGGACCGGGCACAGCGATGCCGGCGTTGTTCACGAGACCGAACAACCGGCGGTTGCCGAGCGCTGCCGCGACTTGCGTCGCGCCTGCACGCACGGCTGCGTCGTCAGACACGTCGAAAATCAACGGCGTGACCGCCGCGCCGAATTCCTTGGTCAAGCTGTCGGCGTCGCTCTGCTTGCGCACGCTGCCGAACACCTGCGAACCCGCGCGCACCGCACTCGCCACCGCCGCGCGCCCGATCCCGGTCGATGCGCCCGTGATGACGACGGCGCGATCGAGCGAGCCTGCGGCGGACGGGAAATTGGCGTTGGAGTCGGACATGGCTGGAGGTGGGGTTGATCAAACGAAGCAAACAACTTCACGGCCAGACTCCGGGCGCGGCGCCAGCATGACAAATGCAAAACCGGTTCTCGCGAAAGGCGACGACGCCTGTGTCTCATCCGCAAAGTCGCGCACGTCGATTGCCCGCGGCTTGACAGCGGAGCCGGACCGAGCCCTTTTGTGTCATGTCCACGACCATCCTCCGCACCCGAATCGACTCCCACCGCGCGGCCGCCGTCAAAAAAATCCTCGCCGGCCTTGGCCTTGATCCGACCTCTGCGGTCAACATGTTCTACGCGCAGATTGCCGCGCGCCGCGGTCTGCCCTTCGCCGTGCAGGAAGACGGCTACGACTACGCGCAGAGCGAATACGGCGTGACCCCCGCCGAGTTGGATGCCGCGGCCGCGCGCATCAAACGCTCCGTCGCCCGCTCCCGCCGGCGCGGCGACTCGCTTCCCGTCCCCGCAGACTGGCGCGAACTCCGCAAGAAACTGTGAAAGCCGTCTTGGAGAAAAGCGGCGCGCGCTGCCTGCGGCCGCTGTCTGACCGGGACTTGGAAGTAGCGACCGCTACCATGCACGCTGCCGCCGCCACTTTCGGCCAGCCCCACCTGCACAGCGGCCGGGGCATCCAGCAATTGCGGCCCGGCCTCTATGAGTGCCGTTCCGGCCTGGGCCTGCGGCTGCTCTTCGAGCGACACACCGACACGCTGCACTTTGTCTTCGCCGGCAACCACGACGACATCCAGGCCTACCTGAAAAACCGCCGCCGCAAGCCGCGCTGAAACGAGCCGCTCCGCCCGGCCGTGCCGGATTTCATCCGTCACGAAACGGGCGCGATGGTTTCGGCGACGGGGACGCGGTAGGCTTTGAAGGCGGGGACGAAGCCGCCGAGCACGCAGAGGCCGACCAAGGTTGCGGGGGCCCACCAGAAGACGGCGTTGAATTTCCACGGCTCCAGCACGACGCCGGTCTGCGCCTGGATGATCGCCGCCACCGCGCCGCCGAGCACGGCGTAGACCGCGAAGCCGAGCGCGGCGCCGAGCACGCCGATGACGGCGGCCTCGCCCACCACCGCGCCGAACACCGTGCGGCGGCGGGCCCCGAGCGCCCGGAGAATGGCGATGTCGCGCGCGCGCGCGCTCATTGAATTGTAGATGCTCACCAGCACCGAGCCCGACGCCACCGCGGCGACGAGCCACGCGAGGAGCGTCAGCACCTGGTCGAACCAGCCGATCTTGTTGAACAGCTCGGCGACAATGGTGCCGATGGGATACGCGAAGGTGAGTTTGCCGCCGGACTGGTTGATGAGGTTGCTCGCCATCAGGCCGGCGGTCGGCGCGCGGAGCTGGATGAGCACGGCGCTGAGGTCGGCTTTCGCGAGCGGATTGTGGCCGCTCATCGTCTGGATGCCTTCGAGCGGAATCCAGATCACGCGGTCGACGGGCGTGCTCGTGGGCTCGAGGATGCCGACGACGGTGTAGACCTCGTCGTGGTCGCGCTCGGCTTTTTCGCTGACGCCGTGCTGCGGGTGAAACGTGGTGCCGAGCCTCCAGCCGAGACGCTTCGCTGCGAAACTGCCGATGACGGCCTCATGCGCACCGAGTTTGAAATTCCGTCCGCCGGGCGCGAAGGCGTAGCGTTTGCCCGGGGCGTATTCAATCTCGGCAAAAAGTTTTTCGCCGGTGCCGACGACGCGCCAGCCTTGGAAGCTGTCGCCGACCGCGATGGGGATGGCGGTCTTGATCGCGCCGCCGATCAGCGGATTGCGGCGAAGCGCCTCGAAGTCGGCGGCGGAGATGTTGCCCGGCGAGGATTCGAGGTGGAAAATGGAGTTGAGCACGAGCTGGAGCTTGGAGCCGCGCGCGCCGAGCACGGCGTCGAAGCCGGAGTTGGTCTGCGCGAACACGGCCTGCGACTGCGTCTTCACCACCCACACCGTCAGCAGGAGGCCGCTGGCGAGCGCGATGCTGCCGGCCGTCACGAGCGTGGAGAGCGCGTGCTGGCGGAGAGAGCGGTAGATGAGGTTGAGAATCATTTTGTTTTACAGGAGCACGCAGAGATCGCGGAGGAGTGATATCCGGATGAATGATTGTGTTGTTCTGCTGCCTCTGTGTCCTCTTGTGAAAATTATACAGCCAGCGCCCGGTTGAGGAACGCGAAGTCCTTCATCTGCTCAAACTGCGCGAGCACGCGCTCGTCGTGGCTGACGAGGAGGAGCGCGGCGCCTTCCTCGCGGCAGACTTCGCGGATGAGGTAGAGCGCCTCGCGGGCGTTGCGGCGGTCGAGGTTGCCAGTCGGCTCGTCGGCAAGCACGAGTTTGGGGCGGTTGGCGAGAGCGCGGGCGACGGCCACGCGCTGCTGCTGGCCGGTCGAAAGCTGGCCGGGGAAGTGCCCATGCTTGTCGCCGAGCCCGACACGCCGCAGCAGTTCGATGGCATGCGTGCGGTCGACACCGCGGCCGAACGCCATGCCGAGTTCCACGTTCTCGAGGACGGTGTGGCCTTGGAGCAGATTGAAGGTCTGGAAAATGTAGCCGATGGTCTCGGCGCGCAGCCGGTCGCGCCCGGCCTCGCCCAGCCCGGTGATCTCGCGGCCGGCGAGGAGGATGGAGCCGCGGTCGGGGGCGAGGATGCCGGCGATGAGATTGAGGAAGGTTGTCTTGCCCGAGCCGCTCTCGCCCCGGAGGGCCAGTTGCTCCGCCGCCGCCAGCGAAAATTCTCCGATGTCAACCACGCGGTGGAGGCCGGCGGCGGCGCCCGCGCCCTGAGCGCCGGCCGTCGCCGGGCGCGGGTAGGTCTTCACGAGGTCCTTGATGGTGAGAAGCGACATGGGTGCCGGGCCGGCGTCGGACGGAAGATCAAAGGAGGCGGCAGGTCAAATGTTCAGGGCGGGGGATTGGATTGCGGTCGGAACCACTGGGACGCGGCGCCCTCGCCGCGTTTCGGGCACTCATCCGCGCCGAGGGCGACGCGGCTCCAAAAACTCCCAAACCGCCGAACCTGAAATTCCGAGCGAAAACCGAGAGAATTGACTGGCCAACACCCCAAAGCTTTTGCCAAGTTCGCCGCCTTAAAACCCATTCGTTTGCTATGTTGAACACACACCCTTGGAAACGTGCGGCCGGGCAACTGCTCGCACTCGCTACCCTCGCCACGCCGGCCTTCGCCGGCGAGGCCGACATCAAGATTCCCGACCTCACGCACGTCCATTTCGACGGCCTGGGCGGCGTCAGCGGCCTCACGCTGATGTATCTCGGCATCCTGATCTGCGCGATTGGCGCGGCCTTCGGCCTCGTCCAATACACGCAGACGAAGGCGCTGCAGGTGCACCAGTCGATGGGCGACGTCTCCAACATGATTTGGGAAACCTGCAAAACCTATCTGTTCACGCAGGGCAAATTCCTCGCCATCCTCTGGGTGCTCATCGGTGGCTGCATGGTTT
>JANXWT010000355.1 GCA_025351035.1 Opitutia bacterium
CCGGCGGAATCGGTGACGGCACGGCTGCTGAAGGTGACAGGGGTGTTGCGAGGTCCAACCGCATCGAGCGCAAACTCATTGTTCAACGGCATGTGCTCGCCAGTCGAGAGCGCCCGGGCGACGGGATTCTCGCCGGATTGACCGCTCGTGCGGTGAACCAGGCGGAAAATCTCCGCGGCAGGCTGACCGAGCGCGGTTTCGGCGTTGCGGCTGAGAAGCTGCTCGGCCTTTGCGTTCAGAAAAATCACCCGGCCGTCCGTGTCGGCGATCAGCACGGCTTCGCGCATTTCGGCCAGCAGCACACCGAGGTGGTCGGCCGGCATAACGGAGTCCGACCCGGCCGCGGCCGCCCCTTCCGGCAGCGGCAAGACAAACCCGAGCACCCGCTGGAATTCTTTCTTGCGCGAGATGACGCGCATCACTCCGACTTGCACCACGAGCGTGTGGCCGTCGCGATGGCGCAGATGCAGTGTGTCGAAGTAGGTGATCTGCCCCGGGTGTTTCGAGAGAAAATACGCGGGCAGACCACCGGCGGTTTCCTCTATCGGCAGGGCGCGCAGGAAGGACTCCAGCGAGTCGGGCATTTCGGTTGCGGCGTAGCCAAGCAGGGATTTGAGGGCGGGCGAGAGCCAGGCTTGGCCGGTGGAGAAATCGAGGTCGAACACCCCGAGCTTGCCGCGGTCGCCGAGCATCTGCAGACGCTCTTCGGCGCGCAGGCCGGCTTCCTCAAAATCTTTGCGGTCCTGAATGTCGAGATGTGCGCCGATGACGCGCTGCAGCGCGCCATTGGGGCCGTAGATTTGCACGCCGACGCTTTGCACCCACACATAGCGTCCGTGCGCGTGCTTCATGCGGAACTCGAGCGAGAAGGACCGCGTGCCGACCGCGGTGCCGCGGCTTTGCCGGTCGGGTGCGGCGCCGGTATCCTCCGGATGCACGAGCGCGTGCCATGTGGCATAGGTGTCCGCGAGGGCTTCGGGCGCGTAGCCGAGCTGGCGTTTCCATGCCGGCGAGAAGTAGGTTTCGTTTTTCTGAAAATTCAGATCGAAGAATCCGAGCGGACTGCGATCGTTCAACACCGCAAGGAAGCCGTCGGACTGGGCGGTGCCGGCGACAGCGGCGGTGGCGGGCGGGGCGGGGCGGTTGATGAGTGCGAAGTAGCTCGCCGGGTTCTGGCTGGTCTTTTCAAGACGAAGCAAAATGTCGAAGGCGGCGGACTTCTTCGGTTGGAGAGGCAGCATGACTGCTTGGGCTTCCGTCGCGGCGAGCAATACTTCCCACTGGGCTTGCAGCCAGTCGGGCTCGCGCGAAGTCACGTCGAAGACGAAAAGATTCGGCAGCGAGTCGCCGACGAGATCGCGTTCGGCCGCCTGCCAGAGGGTGCACGCCGCCTGATTGGCGAGCACGATGCGGCCGTCGGCAGCGAGCACCAGCACGGCGGTGCTTTGGATGGGCGCAGTATCGGCGGCGCTTGGGCTGATGGGTCGGGATACGTTCACAGATGTGGGAGTCCTGAAAAATAGCACATCTGCGCCCAGCGCCGAGCACAGACTGGCCAGGCACGGCGGCAGAGTGGAATTTTTAAGACCTTTACTGCTCGCTAGAAGCTACCGCCCCTAGCGGGGCGTCAATGGGTGCTTAGGATTATTGCCAAGAGCGCACCCGATGCTCAAGGCAATCGATCCACGCGGGTTGTGCGTTCAGACAGGGGATGTGTTCGAACGACTCGCCGCCGGCCGCGATGAAGTCTTCGGCGCCGCGCACACGGATTTCCTCCAGAGTCTCAAGGCAATCGGTGACAAACGCGGGCGTGATGACAAGTAGGCGTTTCTTGCCGGCGGCGGGCAGGCGCTTGAGTTCGAAATCAGTGTAAGGCGAAATCCACGGTTCACCGACAAGCCGCGATTGGAACGAAAGCGACCAATTATCCGACGCGAGGCCGGCGGCTTTGACGAAGGCGTGCGTCGTGCGCGTCACCTGCGCCTTGTAGCAGGTGGCGTGGGCCGGGCTGCATGTGTGGCAGCAATCGGCGATCATCTGGCAATGCGCGTGGGACGAGTCGGCCTTGGTCAGATGGCGCACCGGGATGCCGTGGTAGCTGAAGAGCAGGTGATCATGCGGCTTGGCGAGGTAAGGGCGGGCGCTCTCAACCAGAGCGGCGATGTAGTCGGCGTCTTCGTAGTAGGGTGCAACACAGTCGATCTTCATGTCGGGGGCGATCTTGGCGGCTTCGCGGTAGACCTTGGCGACGACGGTCTCCCAACTCGACATCGCGTAGTGCGGGTATTGGGGAAAGAGCAGGAGGCGGTCGATGCTGGCCCTCATGAGTTTATGCAGCACGTCGGGGATCGACGGGTTGCCGTAGTTCATCGCGAGCGCCACCGGCACGTCGACGCGCTGCTGGAGTTTTGCCTGCGTGTGTTTGCTCGTGACGATAAGCGGCGAACCTTCGGCGGTCCACACTGTCGAGTAGGCGTGCGCGGAGTTCTTTGCCCGCAACGGGATGATGAGGCCGTTGACGAGCAGCCGGCGGAACGGTTGCGACGGTCGGTCGATTACCCGTTCGTCGTTGAGAAACTCGCGCAGATAGCGGCGCACATCCGGCACGGATGCGGAGTCGGGCGAGCCGAGATTAAGCAGGAGGACAGCGGACTTGGCCATGGCGGTGTGAACCTCCAGAGGTGCCGCAAGCCGCGCGAAAGTCAACCGGCCGCACGGGGCGAGGTTTTTGGTTGCCCGGCGCCTCGTGAAGCCGGACAACAGCGGCATGACTGCGTCGCGCGTTCCCGTTCTTCTGATTGTCCGCGATGGTTGGGGCAAGAATCCCGATCCCGGCCAAGACAATTTCAATGCGACCGTGCTGGCGCACAAGCCGTGCGACGACATGCTGCACGCGAAATATCCGGTCACGCTCGTGAAGGCGTCGGGTCTCGATGTCGGTCTGCCCGATGGCG
>JANXWT010000378.1 GCA_025351035.1 Opitutia bacterium
ATGCTCGACGCGGCGCAGCATGGCTCAGGGTAGTTTGACGCGGATGGCGCCGGCTTCGCCGACGGTGACGATGGAGCCGTCGTGGGCCTCGAGGAGATCGGCGACGCTCGTGCCGAAACCGGTCGGCTGCCAGGATTGGAACGTGTGACCGGCGTCACGGCTGACGAAAAAGTTGCCGCCCTGTCCGGCGAGCACGACAGTGCCGTTTTTCATTTTGCAGCCGGCCATGATGAGAACCTTCAGCTCGCTGTTGCGCGGCTCCCAGATGGCGCCGTGATCAGGAGATTGTAGGATGTGACCGCGGAGGCCGTAGGCGACGAGGCTGGCATCGTCGAACGCGAGCACGCCAAAGAGGGAACCTTCGTAGGGCACTTCGCAACGAGTCCATGATTGCCCGTGGTCCGCGGAGACGAGCACGGTGCCGCTCTCGCCGGCGAGGTAGAGTTCCCCGGTGGGACCTGCGGAAATGCGGTTGTAGTGGACTTCTTCGGCGGCGGTCTTGCCGGGCGTCCAGGTCTTGCCGCCGTCGGTGGTGACAAGGAATTTTCCGTAAGCTCCGACCACGAAACCGTGCTGGGCATCGAGGAAGAGCACGTCGAGGAAGATGGTGTCGAGACTCTTCCCGTCGTCTTGATGTGTCCACGTCTTGCCGCCGTCGTGCGTGGCGAGGATCACGCCATCGTGGCCGACGGCCCAACCGTGCAGCGCGTCAGCAAAGGCCACGCCCGTGAGCATCGTGCGGGTGGGCGTGATGGATTGACTCCACGTTTTGCCGTTGTCGGCGGAGAGCAGCACATGGCCGTGGTCACCGACAGCGACGAGCTGGTTGCCGGCGCGCGCGATGTCGAGCAGCAGCGCATGCGAGGCCAGCGGGGCCGGCTCGGAGGATTCGGCGTGGGCGGTGCCAGCGGCGAACAACACAATGACTGCGAGGTAGGGGCGCAGACTTGCTGCGCCCAACAACGAGCGGTCGGAGAGGGTGCAGCAAGACTGCGCCCCTCCGCGGAGTGGGCGGAGAATCCGGACAACAAGACGGCGGGCAAAATTGCCCGCCGTCGTTGGTGAGTTGTGACGCATGCGCCGACTCAGCGCACACCTTCCTGACGGAGGGTGGCCGGCGTGTAGTCCTGCGGGGTGCGGGTGATGCTGAAGTCATACATCGGCTTCTCGTTATCGAGGCCGATCGCGAGGTAGCGGCCGGCGATGAGATCGGTGTGGACTTCGAGCGTGCTCCAGAAGGTCTGGGCATCGTAGTAGTTGATGCAGTGCGCCTCGGAGACGCGCCAGAGCTGGCCGCGACCATCATACTGGTCGCAGGCGAGGATCTGCCAGGAGTCTTCGTCGATGTAGAACGTGCGGCGAGAGTAGACGTGGCTGGTGCCGGATTTGAGCGTGGCGTCGACGACCCATACGCGGTGGAGTTCGTAGCGGGTGAGGCCCTGATTGATGTGCAGCGGCGTGAGGATGTCGCTGTTCTTCACCGAATCACTGTGGAGCTTGTAGGAATTGTAGGGGACATACATTTCCTTTTTGCCAACGAGCTTCCAGTCGTAGCGGTCGGGCGCGCCGTTGAACATGTCGAACTGGTCCGACGTGCGCATGCCGTCCGCGGCGGTGCCGGGATTGTCGTAGGCAACGTTCGGAGCGCGGCGCACACGGCGCTGGCCGACGTTGTAGAGCCACGCGCGGCGGGGCTCCTTCACCTGATCCATGGTCTCGTGGACGACGAGGATGGAACCGGCGAGGCGGGCCGGGGCGACGACGGCCTGCTTGAAGAAGATCAGGACGTTATCGAGATCCTTCTCCTGAATTCCGTCGCGGGTATAGTTGAACAGAAACTCATCGTCGAAATCGACGAGCGTGTAGCTGCCATTGCGCTGCGGGGCGGCCTGGCTGATCGTGCGTTTGGCGGCGACCCCGCGGTAACGCGTGAGGTGATTCCAGATAACCTCGAGGCCGCTTTTCGGAATCGGGAACGGCGTGCCGACAACCGAGCCGGTGACGCCGTTGCCGCCTTCGGCGAGGTTGGCGGTGGTAGCGTGCTGCTTGGTGGCGTCATAGATTCGCTGCGGGCTGGAGGCGCTGCGATGCGACGGAAACACCGGCATGCTGTAGGTGGGATAGGCCTTGAGCAGTGCAAGGTGCCCGGCGCTGAGCTTGCCTGCATACTGGCCAGCGTTGGCTCCGGTGATCGTAAACGCCACTTGGTCGCCTGCGAAGGGATCGGGATGGTGCATCCCGGGCTTGTAGCCTGCGGGTGGAGTGGTGATGCCACCGGTCCACGCTGGGATGGAGCCGTCGGCGTTGCCGGCTTTCTCAGCGCCGAGAGGCGTGAGGTCATTGCCGAGACGGTTGGCGTCGGCTTGCGAAATGGCGGCGTGCGCACCGAGCGACAGCGCAAGGAGCGCGGAGCCGGCGATCAGAAAACAAATGCCTGATTTCATGGTAAGGGTGCTTAGGGGTTAGAAGGAGTATTTCAGATTGGCGGAGACGTAGTCGCGGTCGCTCAGAAGATTGAAGCGGCCGGCGCCGAAGAAATTCACATAGCGGATGTCGAACGCCCACGCATTTTGAAAGGTGAACTCAGCCCCGACTGTGAGCGACTTGCGGCCGACGATAAAATTACCAAGTGGCAGCGGAGTGTTGCCGCGGACGTCGTGGGAGAAAACAATCAGCGGAGATATGTTTACTCCGGCGAAGACATTGGTGTAGTCAAGGCGACCGACGAGCTGGTAGCCCCAGGAGAATTTGTCGGCGAAGGCGGAGGCGGGTTCGGAGCCGAATGCTCCGTTGCCGGTAAGCGTCATGGCGGTCAGATTGCCGCCCACCACGGTGCCAGGGCCGTCGAAGCGGAGCACATCCTTGCTGGGCAAGTCCGGCACGTTCACAAAGCCAATCTCGGCGAGGAAGGTGGACTGTTGGGCGCCGAAGAGTCCCCGTGTGACTTTCGTCGCGGTTAGCTGCCCCTGATAGGTCGAGAAGCGGCGAAAGCCCGGGACGTAGGTGCTCAGCTGACCGTAGATATTGCCGAGCTGGTTGTTCGCGCCATAGGCGGGAATGATTGACGAGAAGGCACCAAAAAGCAGCTCGACGTCATCAACCTGGAGAGGTTGGCCCTGACGGTAACTGACTTCGCCCTGCAGCGCGATGCCGGCGATGCTGGTATTGAAACTTACCCCTGTGATCTTGATGTCCTCGGGGAACTCGATGATGTAACGGGAGGTCGCGATGGAGATTGCGGCCTGTTGCTGGAGTGCGGGACCGGCGACGCTCTGCACCGTCGGATAAAGCGGCTGGATCGCTGACGGTAAATTGCCAACGGGCACGCTGGTCAAAGCAGCTCCAATCAAAGTGCTCAGCGTGCTGGCGGCATTGGCCGGGCCGACGGTGCCGATCAGTTGCGTCATAAATGCAGTGTTGGCTTGCAAGGCGGCACCGGCGGCGGCACCGGCGGCGGCACCGTTGATCGGTGCCGTGGGCGTGATGGCCGAGATGACTGGCAAGCGGCTGTGATAGCGGATATGATAAAGAGCAAATTCGGTGTTGTTGAGGCCCTCGGCGAGATAGCGCGCTGCGACGCCCCACTGGCCGGATTTCTTTGCTTCGCGGTCGGTGCCGCGTTGGACATAATTAAATGTCGCCGTGTCAGGCACGGCGCCGAAGCCGAGATAAACTCTCTGCCCACCCTTGGCGACAAAGTCATTCGTGCTGAAATAACTGCCCGGGGGATCGACACGGGTGCGGTCCCAATCGAGAAGATAAAACGCCTCGAGAGTCAGCTTGTCGGTCACATTCAGCGAAGCCGAAATCATATTCAACGGGAGGAGCGCCTCTTTCAGTTCCGAGCCCGGCGTGCGCAGTTTCGCGACGTCGATCGGGTTGATGACATTGATGCCGTTCGGGATGAAGGTGCTTTCGCCCCAGCTCAGCACTTGGCGGCCGATGCGGATGCTCGCTGGCATGTCGCCCAGTTTCGGTTTGAAATAGACGTAGGCGTCAAGCAGTTCGCCGTTTTGACCGACTAGCTTGAGGGCTTCGGCATTCAGTGGGCGGCGGGCGCGGGTGCCGTTGGTGTTAACGAAATCGTTGAAGTAGTAGCCACGCACGAACAAGCCGGCGTCCTTGTAATTCACCTGAAGATCGTGCGACGCCTTCACGAGGAAGGACGCGAGACCGGCGTGGTAGTTCAAATCACCGTCATCGTTGTTGACGGATTTTTGGAGGCCACCGGCCGACGTGGCGTAATAAGCCCGCTGTGCGTCGCCAAGTCGGTAAAGGCCACCAATCGAGATGGTGGTATCAAAACTGCCTTTCAGGTCGCCCGACTGGAACACGATCGCCTGAGCGGCGGGCGTGAGCACGAGGGCGGATATCAAGGCAGCGACTGCCTGCCAATGCAAACAGGTGGTGGGGGATTTGCTTTTGTTCATAGCGGTGTAGGTAGAGAACAATAGGCCTCTCGCGGAGACCTTGAGGGAGAAATGCAAGCCTGACGGCTTGTGGATAGGCCCGATAAAGCGAAGATTTCCCGCAGAGTTCAAGTTTTAATCCGCAGACTGGCATGGATTTGGTTTCGCCATTAGCGTTTTGACGCCGGGCGGAATTCGGCAACTTTCTCGCGGATGGACGCGGCGACCGACATTCACATCAAAGGTGCCCGGGAGCACAACCTGAAGAATCTAGAACTCCGGATTCCGCGCGGACGCTTGGTTGTCATCACCGGTCCGAGCGGTTCCGGCAAGTCGTCGCTGGCCTTCGACACGCTCTATGCCGAAGGCTACCGGAAATACATGGAGAGCCTTTCGGCGCAAGCCCGGCAGGTCCTCGAACAACTGAAGCGACCTGACGTCGATTTCATTCACGGTCTCTCGCCAGTCCTCGCCATCGAGCAGCGCACCGGCGGCGGCTCGCCGCGCAGCACCGTGGCGACCGTCACCGAAGTCGCTGATTACGCCCGCCTGCTTTGGGCGCTCTGCGGCGAGCAACGCTGCCCGATGGACGGCGGTCGCGTCGCCAAGCGTTCGCTCGACGATTGCATCGCCCAGCTCATGCGCGATGTGCCCGGCGAGCGCGCGATCATTCTCGCACCGTGGATGTGCGCCAAGCCCGCCGTGCTGCGCGACGAAATTTCCCGGCTACGTCAGCGCGGCTTCCAGCGCATCCGTCTCGCTGGCGAAATCAAGCCGCTCGATGAACCAAATATTATTCCACCGGGCGCCGCGGAAATTGCCGTCGAACTCGTCATCGACCGTCTCGTGCTAGACGCCGGCCAACGCAGCCGCCTAGCCGACTCGCTTGAGCTGGCATTTCGTGAGGGCGCGAATCGCGCGCTCGTGCTGGTGCAGAAATCAGCCGAGGCCCCGTGGCGCGAGATTCCGCTGAGCCAGCACTTGAGCTGTGAGATTTGCGGCGACGCTTTCGAGCCGCTCACGCCGCGACATTTTTCCTTCAACCACAAAGAAGGCGCCTGCCTCGACTGCGGCGGGCTCGGTCGCCAACTCACGTTCAGCGACGAGCTCGTCGTGCCCGATCAGGAGAAGTCCGTGCGCGCCGGCGCGATCAAACCATGGCGCATCGGTGGACGCAGTCTCATCATCAAGCACAATGCGTTGCTCCGGCAGCTCGCCGAGCAATTGCCCTACGACGCCGAGACGCCGTGGAAGGAACTGCCCGCGGCGGCGCGGCACGCGCTGCTGCACGGCGCGGGCGAGCGGCTCTTCAGTTTCAAACTCCGCCGCATGCGCACGCCGCAAGCGATGCCGTTCCCCGGCATCATCACGGACCTGATGGAAAGTTACCGTCAAACTGACAGCGAGGGTTTCCGCTCGCGCCTAACCACCTACATTGTCTGCGGCGAA